>JAVBUS010000049.1:0-10406 GCA_031555125.1 Eubacteriales bacterium
CTTCCGTTGTACAACCTCCGCTTTTTGTCGGCCCGACGGCCAAAGCAGCGCTCGAAGCCTGGGTGGGCGCTCAACGCGCTCATGCTCCAGCCAGGATGTCGCCGCTGAAGCTTGGATAGTTCGCGGTATAGGTTTTCCACGCCCGCCTTGTCGCCCAGCCGCTCCCCATAGGGAGGGTTGGTCAAAAACACGCCCCGCTCCCCGGCTACCGTCAGCTTGGCTGCGTCGCACTGGAAAAGGGAGATGCGCCCAGAAAGACCTGCCTGCTTGATGTGCCGCTGGGCCAAGGCCAAGGCCTCCGGGTCGATATCGCTGCCGCTGATGCCCTCCACGGCATCGGGGCGGAAGGCGGCATGTGCCTCCTGCCGCAGCGCGTCGAAGGAGGAGGGGGAGAGAAAGGCCCACTGTTCGCAATCAAACTCCCGGGTCAGACCCGGTGCGCGGTTGGCGGCTACCATGGCGGCTTCGATCAGCAGGGTCCCTGTGCCGCACATGGGGTCGTGAAGGAGCCTGCCTGGCCGCCAGGGGGATAGGGTGACCAAGGTCGCGGCCAAGGTCTCCCGCAGGGGCGCTTCGCCGTTCCAGGTGCGATAGCCACGCCGGTTAAGGGCGGTGCCGCTGGCATCCATGGTGATCAGCGCACGGGTGCCCAGCAAGGCCACCTCCACCTGATACCTCGGGCCGGTTTCCTGAAACCAGTCGGTGCGGTAGGCGGTTTTCAGCCGTTCCACAATGGCTTTTTTGGTGATGGACTGGCAATCACTGACGCTCATCAACTGCGCCCGGACACACTTGCCCCGCACCGGGAACGCACCGTCCCGCGGGATCCACTGATCCCAGGGAAGGGCCTGTACCCCTTCGAACAATTGCTCAAAAGATGCGGCCTCAAACTCGCCGCAGACCATGACCACGCGATCGGCACACCGCAGCCACAGGTTGGCGCGGTACGCATCCGAAGCATCAGCCAAAAAACGCGCGCCACCGTTTCCGGCGCGCACGTCTTTGATGCCCAGTGCGCGCAATTCCTGCGCGACGACGCCCTCCAGTCCAAAGGCGGCCGTGGCAATCCATTCTAACATGATATTATCCTTTCTGATCGGTTACCTCGTTCTGGGGTGCGAGGTTGTCGGATTGATTAGCGTCGATGCTGTGGCTGGTTTTGGCCCACACGCGCTGGTCCCGGTGCTTAAAAAAACCAAGCACTTGGGAGGCAAGACAGAGGGGGTACAGCGCCAGATAGGATACCACGATCTTGGCGCCGGAGCGGAAGGAGGGCTTCTCTTGGTTGTCGGACCAGTCGGCAATAAAAAACAGCGCGAACAGCGTGTACAGGAAGGGAAGCGACATCAGGCCGGTGTACAGCCAGTTCATGTGCGCCAACCCCAGAAAGGTCATGGGATGGAACTGTTCCAAGGCCATGGTGATCAGGGCTGCCAACATCAACAGAGGGATCTGGATCGACATGGGCATGGAGAACATGTAACAATAACTGGAGATTAACTCCTTGAAGGAGATCCGCTTCTGTTTGCAGGCCTTCACCAGTGGCATGGCGTTGCGCAGGGATACGAACCAGTGTCCCTGGCTCCAACGGGTACGCTGCTTGAAGGCGATCGCCGGGGACACCGGCTTTTCGTCATAAATGCGTGCGTGGTGGTTCCACAGGATGCGCTCTCCCTGGCTGGTGAGCATCAGTTGCAGTTCCATGTCCTCGGTCAGTGAGTTGGCCTGCCAGCCACCCAGGCGGTGCAACACCGGCAAGGAAATGGCCATGCCAGTACCGCCGATGGCGCAGTTGATGCGCTGACGGCATTTAGAAAGCTGAAAGAAACGGTTGGTCAGTGTATAGGAGTGATAATAGAAGAAGGCGACAAGACCGCGCTTGTTTTTGCAGCCCAGGTAGGCCTGGATGGCGGCGGGGCGCTCCTCGTGGATGTCTTGATTGTTGATCTCCGCACAAAAGTTGGCGCTGATCAGGTTGTCCGCGTCAAACACCGTCAGCAGGTCATAGTCGGCATAATATTCCGGATGCTGATCCAACACCTTTTTGATGGCGTGGGGTTTACCGATGGGCTCCCCCGGCCGCGTCTTGGTTTCCACCACCATAACGCCCATTGCCCGTGCAATGTCGGCGGTGCGGTCGGTGCAATTGTCGGCGATCACGCATAGGGTTACCAGCTCTGAGGGGTATTGGGCGTTACGCACCGATTCCACCACGTCCTGGATCACCTTTTCTTCGTTACAGGCGGGAACGAACACTAAAAAACGCGTCTGAGGCGCGTATTCCGGGGAATGTGCAGCGGGGCCATAGCCCCAGAAGCTGATGACGAAGTAATATATAAAGGAGAAGACCATCCAAACATTCAATACCGCCAAAAGGGCGTACACAATATCCAGGAAAACGTCCAGGGCCACTGTCAAGCCGCTCACTTACCTTGCTATCAATAATAGGTGTGCCATGCGTATCATAACAGAAACAGTGTGGATTGTAAATGTCGAACTCGTGGGTCAGCGCAACAGGGACGGCGATAGAAAAACAGAGCCGATGCTCGACGCGCGTTCTCCGCTGTGCTATAATTTCTTCTTGAACAACAAACGTGACAACAGGAGGGAAAATTTCATGGCCAATCAGCAGACATCACGCATTCGTTTGGATGTCAACCATATGATGACCGACACCATGGGCATGCAATACGGCAACGCACCGGAGATGGTGGAAAGCTATGCCGGCGCGGCGGCCCAGGCGCAAAAGGCGGTGCAACAGCACCGTGGCACCGGTTGGCTAGGATGGATGGAACTGCCCTACAATCAGGAAAAGGAGCTGCAGCAAATCGAGCGGGTGGCTGCCCATGTGCGGGCAACCTTCCGGAACTTCGTGGTGCTGGGCATCGGCGGATCAGCCTTGGGCCCTGTGGCGGTGCAACAGGCGCTGAACCATCTGCACTACAACGATCTGTCGGATGCCAAGCGGGGCGGCCCTCGCCTGTTTGTGGAGGACAACATCGACCCGGAGCGCATGCCCGCCTTGTTGGATATCATCGATTTGAAGGAAACCTGCTTCTGCGTGATCACCAAGTCCGGTGGGACTGCGGAAACCATGTCCCAATACCTGATCGTCAGCGAACTGCTGAAAAAGGAGATCGGCCAGGGCTGGCAGAAGCACATCATCGCTGTCACCGATGGGGTCAAGGGCAACCTGCGGCCCATCGCCAATGCGGAGGGCTTTGAGACATTCACCATTCCGGACACTGTGGGCGGACGCTTCTCGGAGCTGTGCCCGGTGGGCCTGCTGCCTGCGGCTGTGTGCGGCATCGATATCCGGGGCATGCTGGCAGGCGCCGCCGCCATGGACGCGGCATGTAAGAGTGAGAATGTGTGGGAGAATCCGGCGCTATTGGAAGCCACCCTGCAGATCATCGCCATGCAGGATCTGGACATGAACGTGCAGGTCATTCTGCCTTATGCGGATTCCCTGCGGTACATGGCCGACTGGTTTTGTCAACTGTGGGCGGAGTCCCTGGGCAAGAACGTCACCCGCAAGGGCATGGCGGTCAACGTGGGGCAAACCCCCACCAAGGCGCTGGGCGTCACGGATCAGCATTCCCAGTTGCAGCTGTACACCGAAGGCCCCTACGACAAGATCGTGACCTTCCTGCAGGTGGAGAACTTCCGCACAGAGCAGGGCATTCCCCATGGCTGTGAGGCCTATGCCGACGTGGCTTTCTTGGGCGGCAAGACCCACAATCAGCTCATCGAGGCAGAGCGCCAGGGCACGGAGTATGCGCTCTGCCGCGCCGGTCGCCTAAATCAAACCATCACGCTGCCGGAGGTCAACGCCCACACCATCGGGCAGTTGCTGTTCTTCTTTGAACTGTGCACGGCCTATGCGGGCGAGCTGCTGGACATCGACGCCTTCAATCAACCCGGCGTGGAAGAATCAAAGATTGCCTCCTACGCGGTGTTGGGCAACACGGCGGAGAAGTACGCCAAGAAGCGCACGGAGATGCAGAACCGCCCAGCGCGGCAGGATAAGTACGTACGCTAATAGCCAGGAGCGCCGTCCACACACCTGCGTGAGGACGGCGCTCCTTTATTGTATAACCTTGGGGGATCTATGACTTTAGCGCCTTGAGTCGCTGCACCGCGCCCATGAAGCCCGGCACCAGGCAAATCGCTACACAGATCAGCGCATCTGGGATCAGATAGGTCATATTGTAGGCAAAAGAGTACATCAGGGGGCTCGAACCTTCCGGCGCGTACTCGGCCCAGAACACCACGCCGGACAGCACCGCAAACAGGCCGCGTCCAAAGGTGCCGATCAAAATGCCCGCCACCAGACCCGTGGGAAAGGTTTTGTCCCGGTCCAAGCCCCGTACCAGGCCCGCCAAGCCCAGCGCACCAAAGGCCAAGGGGTAGTCCAGCAACACCTGGATGGGGTGCTTGATATCCGCACCCTGCACCATTTGCAAAAAGCCATAGGCCATGCCCACCAATAGTCCCGCCCGCCAGCCATAAAAGTAGGCGAACAAAAAGAGGGGTAGCATGGAGGCCAAGGTGATGCTGCCGCCCATAGGCATACGGTACAACCGTACATAGGACAGCACGAAGGCCATGGCCATGCACAGGGCAGCCTGGGCCAACATGGTGGGGGTGAAGCGTTGCTTGCCGCGACCGGCCAGCAACACCATCGCGCCAAAGGTCACCAAGGCAGCCAGAACGATCCACGTGGTGGGGGTGAATTCCATGATTTTTTCGAACAAGGGGGGCGCCTCCTTCGCTTGCTATGGGAACAAAAAACCCGTACGCTGATCAGCGCACGGGAAACGAAAGTATTTCCGCCGGTTTCCGCACTAGCAACGGAAAAAGGCTTGCACTTTTCGCTTCCCTACGGTAGGATTACCTACACAGGTTCTAAGGGTTGGGCCGTGGCCCTCTCAGCATGTCTGCTCCCCTAGCGATATATAGTTCTGGGTCAGTATAGCGGCATTTTATAGGATTGTCAAGGAGTGAAATCATGTCGGATCACGTGAAAGGCTTGGCCAAGAAAAGCCACTTTTTTGCCTATATGGCCCGGATGAAGTTTATTCAGCGCTGGGGTCTCATGCGCAATACCCAGCCGGAGAACGATGCCGAGCACACCGCCCAGGTGGCCATGATCGCCCACGCCCTGGCGGTGCTGCGCAACACCCGTTTTGCGCACCTGGGTGTGGTGGATACCGGCATGGTGGCGACCTTGGCCCTGTATCATGATGCGGGCGAGGTCATCACCGGGGATATGGCCACCCCCATCAAGTATTTCAACCCGGAGGTCAGGACGGCTTTTCAGCGGATCGAGGGCGTGGCCACCCGCAAGTTGCTGGACATGCTGCCAGAGGATGTGCGGGGTGCCTACGAGCCGCTGCTGGAGCCGGACAGCACTTCCGACGGGTGGAAACTGGTCAAGGCAGCCGATCGTATCGCTGCCTACGCCAAATGTTTGGAGGAGCTCAAGGCGGGCAATAATGAGTTCTGGCTGGCCGCCCAGTCCATCGGGGAAACCATTAGCGCCATCGACGCACCGGAGGTGACGGTGTTTATGCAGGAGTTTATGCCTAGCTTCTCGCTGACGCTGGACGAGTTGAATTAAGGCAACACCCCACAAATCGGGCAGTCGTCCACAGGGATCTTTTCGTGCTGCTCTGTGTCGCGCTTCCGGTCGCCGTGGCGCTGCCACGGCTTCCTACAGGCTCCTCGAGCAGCGCTAAAATCTCTCGCGTAGCCAACGACTCTCCTTGTGGGGTGTCACCCAAGGATCAACAAAAGAGGAGGATGACCATGGCGGAGCTGATTCAGTTCGAGGTCAAGGAACTTCCGAAGCTGGTGGTGGTGGGCAAGGCCCTGCGCCACAACATGGAGGCGCTGATGAAGGGAGACAACCCGATCGGTGGCTTTTGGGACAAGTGTTTTGGGGAAAATGTGTTTGCGCCGCTGGAAGCTCAAGGGAGCCGAATCTATGATCCATCCTATGTGGGGATCATGTGTGACTGGGACCGCGGGGACGGGGACTTTTCATACATCGTGGGCATGATGATGCGGCCTGGAGCTACCGTGCCGGAGGGCTACGACACCTGGGAGATCCAGCCCACCAAGGCGGCGGTGTCGTGGCTCCGGGGCGAGAACGTTGGCGATGTGTGCTCCTGCGCCCATGGCGCTACGGAGCAGGCCATGCGGGAGCGGGGGATTGCGCCGGAGGGCATGCCCTGGTGCATGGAACTGTATAATTGCCCGCGCTTTACCACGCCGGATGACCAGGGGCGGATTACCCTGGACTATTACATTCCGTTCAAGTAAGCGCATGCAAAAGGCCGCATCGTAATCGTTCCCGATGCGGCCTTTTGCATGCGCTTTTTACACGGCTCATCGTCTGATTTGGCGCATATCACACGGGTCTTTTGCCGACTGACGTTGTCGCGCCTTCGTCAGCGTGGCTGCCGGCTACGTCTCTTTCGGGCTCTTAGCCAGGCGACAAAACCCTGGCGATCTATTGCGCGAATCATGCGAGGACCAGTATTACTTGTCGTAAGCTGGGGATACATCATAGCCATTGGCTTGGCCCAGCTCCCGCACGAACAGGGCGCGAATGTACCCGCGCTTGGTGCAGGTGGAATGGATGAAGTACCCGGCGCGGTAATAAAACTGAACCAGGTGCGCCATGCGGGCGCTGGTATGCAAGGCGATGGCCGGCAAACCCAAGGCGCGACAGCCCTCTTCCACAGCCTGTACCAGGGTGCGGCCCACACCACCCTGCTGCTGATCAGGCCGGACGCCGAAGCGGCTCAGATAGCCGATTCCGCCGATATCCTGATACCGCACGCAGCCCACGATGTCGCCGCAGACCTCGGCTACCAGTACATGTTGTGTGACCAGGGCCTTTTCTACATCGGCGCGGGTCTCTTGTAAGGCAGTGACGGCGCCCGGTAGCCCCAGATCATGGGCGTACTGCAAAAAGGCAGCGGGGGTGATGGCGGCGATGGCGTCCACGTCCGCCACGGTGGCGGGGCGTACCAGCACGCCGGGTTGGGGCGTGGACGCGATGGGACAGGCATAAGCGATCTGAGCGGTCATAGGGCAACACCTCGCACAACATTTCGTGAATATGGGTTATTTGATGAGCAGGGCCATGACGGCCTTCTGGGCGTGGAGGCGATTCTCGGCTTGGTCAAAGACCACGCTCTGCGCACCGTCGATGACCGAGGCGGATACCTCCTCGCCCCGATGAGCGGGCAGGCAGTGTAAAAAGATGGCGTCGGACTTGGCTTTGCTCATCAGCGCGTCGTCGATCTGATAGCCCGCAAAGGCATCGATTCGCGCTCTTGCCTCGGCCTCCTGGCCCATGCTGGCCCACACGTCGGTGTAGAGGGCATCGGCACCGGCGGCGGCTTCCACAGGGTCATGGGTGACGAGCACATGGCTGCCGTGGGCCTGCGCGTTGGCTTGGGCCCATGTTACGTATTCCGCGTTGGGCTCGTACCCCTTGGGACAGGCCAGGGCAAAGTCGATCCCCAGTTTGGAGCAGCCGATCATCAGGGAGTGGGCCACATTGTTGCCATCGCCGATATAGGCCACCTTTTTCCCCAACAGTCCACCGGTGTGCTCATACAGCGTCATCAGGTCGGCCAGGATCTGGCAGGGGTGGAACGCGTCGGTAAGGCCGTTGATCACCGGGATGCTGCCATGCTCCGCCAGTCCCACCACGTCGCTTTGGGCAAAGGTGCGGATCATGATGCCGTCCACCATGCGGGAGAGAACCTTGGCGGTATCGGCGATGGGCTCGCCCCGGCCCAACTGGATGTCGTTACTGGACAGAAACAGTCCATGGCCGCCCAACTGCTGGATGCCCACCTCGAAGGATACCCGGGTTCGGGTGGAAGACTTGGTAAAGATCATGGCCAGGGATTTACCCTGGAGGATTGGGTGCGGGGTGCCTGCCCGTTGGGCGTCCTTGAGTTGCAGCCCCATGGACAGGCACTGCAGGATATCGTCTTCCGACCACCCTTGAAGCGTCAGTAGATGCCGCTGGCGAAAGGGCGCCTGGGGTACGTAATGCATCAGATCCATCCGCTTGTTTCCTCCTTGCGTTTGCTACGGGTTGATGGCCGAAAAGAGCTGGTCCAGACTATCCACCAAGGCGTCGATGGCGGCGTGGGGGATGGTGAGCGGCGGCGCAAAGCGCAGGGTGTTATGGCCTGCGCAGTTGATCAGGAAGCCCTTTGTCAGCGCTTGCTGTACCAACGCTTTGCCGTCGATGTTGTGGGTCAGTTGCAGTCCCAGCAGCAACCCTTGGCCCCGGACCTTGGATGCCTTGCTAGGGTGCTTCATAGCCAGTTCAAACAGCCGATGCTTAAAGTATGCTCCGGTATCGGCGGCCCGTTGGATCAGGCCGTCCTCCAGCAGCGCTTTGGTTACCGCCAGGGCGGCGGCACAGGCCAGGGGATTGCCGCCAAAGGTGCTTCCGTGGTCACCGGGGGCCAGGGCATCGGCCACGGCCTGGGTGCAAAGCGCAGCACCGATGGGCACGCCGTTGCCCAGGGCTTTTGCCAACGTGATGATGTCGGGCTTCAGGCCGAAGTGCTCGTAACTGAACAACTTGCCGGTACGCCCCATGCCGGTTTGCACTTCGTCCAGGATCAGCAGCAGACCATGTTTTTCGCACAGGGCTTGCACCCCGGCCAAGTAGCTCGATTCTGCCTCCAGCACGCCGCCTTCACCCTGAATGGTCTCCAGCAGGATGGCGCCGGTGGTGGGCTCGATAGCGGCCTCCAAGGCGGCAAGGTTGTTGTACTCCACATGGGCGAATCCGGGCACCAGAGGATGAAACGGCGCTTGATACTTGGCTTGGCCGGTGGCCGTCAGGGTCGCCAAGGTCCGGCCATGAAAGGAGTTGTCGGCGGCGATGATACCGTACTTTTCAACGCCTTTGGCATGGAAGTACTTCCGGGCGAGTTTGAACGCGCATTCGTTGGCTTCGGCCCCGCTGTTGGCAAAAAACACCCGATCCAGACTGCTGTGGGTCACCAGCAGTTCCGCCAACTCGGCCTGGGCGGGGATATAGTACAGATTAGAGCAGTGCAGCAGCTTGCCGGCCTGATCGGTGATGGCCTGTGTCACGGCCGGATGGCCGTGTCCCAGCGCAGTGACAGCGATACCGCCCAAAAAGTCCCAGTACGGAGTGCCATCCAGGCCATACAAGGTGCAGTCCTCTCCGTGAGAGAAGGCCACCGGTGTACGCATGCCAAAGGCCTGTAGGTAGTAGGCGTTATCCAATGCTTTGACTTGATCCAGCGTCATGTCAGCGTCCTCCTTCTTGATACTCCTGGGCATCCCGGGTCTGACAGACCATGGTGCCGATGCCTCGGTCGGTGAAGATTTCCAGCACGATGGGGTGGGGGATGGTTCCGTTGACGATGTGGGTGCGTCGGACGCCCTGCTCCACGGCCCGGATGCAACCTTCCACCTTGGGGATCATACCACCGGAGAGGATGCCCTGGGCGATGTACTGATGGATTTCTTCCACGGTGATAACCGGCACCAGGGTGCTGGGATCGTTCATGTCCAGGTAGATACCGTCGATGTCGGTCAGGAACATCAGCTTTTCTGCCTTCATGGCTACGGCGATTTCTCCGGCAACGGTGTCGGCGTTGATGTTGTAGCTTTGGCCATCGGGGCCGATCCCTACCGGGGCGATGACCGGTACATACTCATCCTCGGTTAGGGTCTTCAGCAGTTTGGTGTTGATGCGGGTGATCTTGCCCACAAAGCCTAAGTCCACGCCGTCCTTGCCCACTTTCTTTTCCGCTTCGATAAGTCCGGCATCCTTGCCGCACAGGCCGATGGCCTTTACGCCCAGCATGCCCAGTTGGGCGGCGATATCCTTGTTGAGCTTTCCGGCCAAGACCATCTGCGCTACGTCCATGGTGGCGGCATCCGTGATGCGCAGACCGTTATGGAACTGACTCTGGATATCCAGCTTGCTCAACAGGGCGTTAATCTCGGGCCCGCCGCCGTGCACCACGATGGGATTGACCCCCACACACTTGAGCAACGTGATATCCTGCAGAATGGTGGTGGTGAGCTGGGCATCTACCATGGCGTTGCCGCCGTACTTGACCACCACGGTCTTACCGTGGAGGCGCTGGATATAGGGGAGGGCCTCGATAAGAATGTCTGCCTTATGCATATAATGATCGCGAATATTCAATTCGTTCATGATGGACGGTCTCCTAACTCAAATATCGATGGATTGAAGATGGTTAATTATACGAAACGATGAGTAAAAATGCAACCCCCTGCAGCAAAAAAACCTTGCTTTATTTTTTGCCTCTGTTACAATAACTGTATCGAGGAAACAAAAGGGGGCATTTTCCCATGAA
>JAVBUS010000027.1:0-4713 GCA_031555125.1 Eubacteriales bacterium
TTTCCGTTAGGAAAACATACCTACCATCACGAGCAAAGCGAGTCACGGCGCAAGCCGTGCATTCGAACGAAATGCATCTTGCATTTCGTTCGAGGGCGTCGACTTTGTCGACGCCCTGGCGGTGGCGACTAAGCCGTCAACCGCGATTTGGCGGCACGCAGCCGCAGCAAGGTTTCCTCTTTACCCAACAGATAGGCGATCTCGATGGCGCCGCCGGGGGTGGACTCGCGTCCGGTGATGGCGATGCGCACCGGCCACAGCACCTGCCCGTTTTTCATGCCCGATTCGGCGATGGCGGTCATCAGCGCGTCATGGAGCGTGGTCTCGTGCCAATCGGAGACGCTCTCCAGTACCGGCAATACCATGTCGATGGCGGCCAGGGCCACGGTCTCGTCGGTCTTCATCTTTTTGTGGGTGTACAACGCGGGGTCAAAATCCGGCATCCGTGCGAAGAAGTCCACCATGCCGGGCAGCTGGTTGAACACATCGGTGCGGCTTTGCAACAGTTCCGCCAGGCGGCGCAGGTCAAACTTGCTTGCATCCAGTGTCTGGGCCAGCCAGGGCTGGGCGTAAGCAAAGAAGGTGTCGCGATCCAGCTTGCGGATGTACTCCCCGTTGAACCAGTTGAGTTTGACCATGTCAAACACCGAGGGGGATTTGCTCAGCCCGGCGGGATCAAAGACCTGCTCCAGTTCCGCAAGGGTAAAAAACTCCTGTTCGGTACCCGGGCTCCAACCCAACAGTGCGATGAAGTTGATGATGGCATCCCGCAGATACCCCATCTCCAGCAGATCCTCAAAGGAGGGATCACCCTTGCGCTTGGACAGCTTGCGGGTGGCATCCTTCATCACCGGTGTCAGGTGCATGTACAGGGGCTGCTCCCAGCCAAAGGCTTGGTACAGCAGGCTGTACTTTGGGGCGCTGGACAGGTACTCGTTGCCGCGCATCACGTGGGAGATCCGCATCAGGTGGTCGTCGACGACGTTGGCAAAGTTGTAGGTGGGCAGACCGTCGGCCTTGATCAGCACGTTGTCATCCAGGGTATCGCAATCCACCTCCACGTGGCCGTACAGCAGGTCGTCAAAGGCAGCCTTGCCGGTGGAGGGCACATTTTGCCGGATCACATGGGACTCGCCAGCCTCCACGCGAGCCCTTGCCTGTGCCGGTGGGATGTGCAGGCAGTGCTTGTCGTACTTAAAGGTCTCGCCGCGGGCCTCCGCAGCGGCCCTGCGGCTGTCCAACTGTTCCTTTGTGCAAAAGCAGGGGTAGGCCGCGCCCGCTTCTACCAGTTTCCAAGCATAGGGCAGGTACAAATCCTTGCGCTGGGACTGGATGTACGGCCCCACGGGACCGCCCACATCCGGGCCTTCGTCATAGGACAGACCGGCCAGGGCCATGGACTTATAGATCATGTCGATGCCACCGGCCACCTCCCGCTCCTGGTCGGTGTCCTCCACCCGCAGGATGAAGGTGCCGCCGTGCTTGCGGGCCATCAGATATGTGTACAGCGCGGTGCGCAGGTTGCCCAGGTGCATGTAGCCCGTGGGACTGGGCGCAAACCGCGTGCGAACCGTTGTGGACATGGGAGTTCCTCCTTGGTAGGTATTAAGCTTGCTGAGCGGCTTTGGCCCAGCTGTCTTTTAAGCTGACGGTGCGGTTGAATACCGGCCGGCCCGGTTTGCTGTCCGGATCCATGGCGAAGTAGCCCACCCGCAAAAACTGGAACTTGTCACCCGGCTGGGCCTGGCCCAGGGCCGGTTCGGCAAAGCCGTGCACCACTTGCATGGACTGAGGATTCAACCGGGCGATAAAGTCCTTTTTTTCCGGGATGGTATCGCCTTCGGTGTCCTCTTCCACAGCGTCTTCATCGTTGAGCAGCGGCTCATACAGCCGCGCTTCAAAGGGAACGCTGTCGGCGGCATGGACCCAGTGCAGCGTACCCTTGACCTTGCGGGCCGCGCCCTCGCCGCCGGATTTGCTGGTCAGGTCGGCGGTGCACTTGAGCACCGTAGGGTTGCCGTCGGCGTCGGTTTCTACCTCGTCGCAGCGGATGATGTACGCGCCCTTCAGCCGCACTTCGCCGCCGGGGAACAGGCGGAAGAACTTCTTGGGCGGATCCAACATAAAATCGTCCTGCTCAATATAGAGCTCCCGGCCAAAGGTTACCGCCCGTTCGCCCATTTCCGGGTGATCCGGATGGTTTTCAAGCGTGAGGGTTTCCGTATGGCCTTCCGGCCAGTTGGTGAGCACCACCTTCAGGGGCTTGAGCACCGCCATGGCACGGGCAGCCACATCGCCCAGGTCTTCGCGCACGCAGTGCTCCAACAGTGCCAGTTCCACCACGGAATCGGCCTTGGCCACCCCCGCCCGCTCCACAAAGTCCCGAACGGCGTCGGCGCGATAGCCGCGGCGGCGCATGCCCGCCAGTGTCGGCATCCGGGGATCGTCCCATCCGGCCACATGGCCTTCTTCCACCAGTTTGCGCAGGTAACGCTTGCTCATGATGGTGCGTGTCAGGTTCAGGCGGGCGTACTCGATCTGACGCGGATGATTGGGGAAGGCGCAGGCCTCGATGACCCAGTCGTACAACGGACGATGATCCTCGTACTCCAGAGAGCACATGGAATGGGTGATGCCCTCCAAGGCATCCTGAATGGGGTGGGCGAAGTCGTACATAGGATAGATGCACCACGCATCCCCCGTCTGATGGTGGGGCATGTGCAGGATGCGGTACAGCGCGGGATCACGCATGTTGATGTTGGGCGACGCCATGTCAATCTTGGCCCGCAGTACCCGCGTGCCGTTGGGGAACTCGCCCGCACGCATGCGGCGGAACAGGTCTAGATTCTCCTCTGCGGAGCGGTCGCGGTAGGGACTGTTCTGCCCCGGTGTGGTCAGGGTGCCGCGCATTTCGCGCATCTTTTCCTGACTGAGGTCACAGACGTAAGCCTTGCCGTCCCGGATCAGCTTCTCCGCCAGGTCATAGCACTGGCCGAAGTAGCTGGAACCAAAGAACAAACCGCCGTTCCACTCGTACCCCAGCCAACGGATGTCGTTCTGGATGCCATCGACAAACTCCTGCTCTTCCTTGGCTGGGTTGGTGTCGTCAAAACGCAGGTTTAGCAGTCCGTCAAATCGCAAGGCGGTGCCGGCGTTGACATAGATGTTTTTGGCATGGCCGATGTGCAGCCAGCCGTTTGGTTCCGGGGGTAACCGCGTATGTACGCGCTCACAGCGCCCGGCATCGATATCTTGCTGCACGATCTCCCAGATGAAATTGGTGCGTGAACTCTTGGCGTCCTGCATGAGAATCCCCCTTCTTCCAAAACGATAATGCCTTATTATAAGGGAAGAAGGGGTAAAATACAACAGATTTCGAGTGGCGGAACTGCTGGTTTCACACCGTGCGGCGGATCGGATTTTTTGCAGGAGAAATTTCTTTTTCGCTATCACGAAAAACTGCGCCAGAAACGTCGTATAAATGAAGGAGATGTTACGGGAACCGACTGCGCCCGAAGGGAGGATAACAATGGAACATATTAAGAAATTTGCACTGATTCTGGTCACGCTCATCCTGGTCGGCTGCTGCTGGCAATCCGCATCCGCCGAGGATACCCTGTTGTACACCGTAACCTGGGGCGACACGCTGAGCGGCATCGCGGCGGATCACGGGACCACCGTAGCACGGCTGTTAGCGCTCAATCAGATCGCCAACCCCGATTATATTGAGGTGGGTCAGGTGCTGCGCGTGCCCATCAGCGGCGGAAGCGGGAACGGCGTCCTGCCCCAGGGTGGCCCGTACACCGTGGTCCGCGGCGATACGCTGGGCAAGATCGCACAGCGCTACAACACCACCGTGGCGGAGTTGGCAAGTCTGAACGGCATCGATAACCCCAACTTCATCCGGACGGGGCAGACGCTGCTGATCCAGCCGGGGACAGGGGGCGGCGGATACGTCACGGGGGACCACTATGTCGTGGCCCGCGGGGATACGCTGAACCGAATCGCCCGGCTGTTTCATACCACGGCGGAGGATCTCTGCGGGCTCAACGGCATTGCGGATCCGGACTTCATCGTCGCCGGACAAGTGCTGCGGGTCAGGTAAGCCAAACGAAAAGAACGCCCCCAGCGATGAGAACATCATCTCTGGGGGCGTAAACTTGAATGGTTGCGGGGGAAGGATTTGAACCTTCGACCTTTGGGTTATGAGCCCAACGAGCTGCCAGACTGCTCCACCCCGCGATAACAGTCGCACGAGCGACGAAGATAATCATATGCTATTCCGGCGCGCTTGTCAAGGGTTTCCCGCGCTTATTTCGGAAAAAATGCGATGAGAGCGATGGATCCAGGGAGAAAAACTGCCGGGGGTGCGCAAGGGCACCGTTTCCGGTGAGATTCCCCCTCCGACAGACGAAGAAGACTCGCCAATAGGATTTTGTACAAATATTGTACATGATTGTAAGTGTTTTTGACAAAGCTTTGAAATCTTCGCAAAGGTCGTTGACAAACGAAACCAAAGCAGCTACTATTAAGATATCATAACTTTGAACGTCAAGTCTTTGACTGTGCACCAGTACCATCCTCCAACGGCGATGTGGTCGTCCGGCGCGGTTTGCGCTGGGACAACGGCCATCCCTCCGTCGCCATATGCTGTGAGAGGATGAAAAACGGCCGTTGCTCGGACTGCGGCCGTTATTTTTTTGTGGAAATTTT
>JAVBUS010000026.1:0-3499 GCA_031555125.1 Eubacteriales bacterium
TTGGGGTTGGTGAGCATGAGCCCGGCGGTATCCGGTCCGACAGCGGCGCGCAGGGCGTCCAAATCCACGCCGCCCTTATCGTTAGAGGGAATGGATACCACGGCATAGCCCGCCAGGGTGGCGCTTGCCGGGTTGGTTCCGTGGGCGGAATCGGGCACGATGATCTTGGTACGCGCACCGTCCCCCCGGGCCGCGTGATAGGCCTTTATCAACAGCAAGCCGGTCCACTCACCGTGGGCCCCGGCGGCGGGCTGAAAGGTCATGGCGTCCATGCCGGTGACCTCGCAAAGCATGCGTTCGGCCTCCGCCAGTACGGCCATGGCCCCCTGGACGGTGTGAGCGGGTTGCAAGGGATGGATGTCGGTAAAACCCGGCAGGGCCGCAGCGTCCTCGTTGACGCGCGGATTGTACTTCATGGTACAGGAGCCCAAGGGATAGAATCCGTTGTTGACGCCGAAGGCACGGCGCTCCAATGCGCTGTAGTGGCGGGCCACGGTGACCTCGCTAAGCTCCGGCAGGCGGGGGGCGACAGCCCGGGCAAACTGGCCGGGCAACTGCACCCGGGGCGTGGTGCCCTGGGCGATCCGCCGGGTGCCGCGACCCGGCACGCTGCGTTCGAACAGCAGTTGGGTATCATGGGTGTTCATCGGCTCACCTCCCGCAGGACGCCAGCCACGCGATCAATGTCCGCAGCTGTGTTGGCTTCGGTTGCGCACCAAAGCAGGCAACCGTTCTCGCCCCACCCCTCACCGGTCAGGGGCAGACCGCCCAGGATGCCCGCTTGCTCCAGCTTTGCCAGGACGATGTCCACCGGCACCGGACAACGGGTGACGAACTCATGAAAGAAGGGGGTATCGCCGAACCGCAGATCGAAGCCGGAAATGCTCCCCAAGGCCTTGGCCAGCGCGTGGGCATTGTCCACACACTGCTGGGCCGCTTCCTGCACCCCCTGGGGACCCATGGCCGCCAGATACACCGATGCGGTCAAGGCACAGAGGGCCTGGTTGCTGCAAATGTTGCTGCCGGCTTTTTCCCGCCGAATATGCTGCTCCCGGGCCTGCAGGGTGAGCACGAAGGCGCGTCTCCCCTGGGCATCGGTGGTTTCTCCCACGATGCGGCCGGGGAGACGGCGGATCATGGCCTGTTTGGTGGCCATAAAGCCCACAGAAGGCCCGCCAAAGGCCATGGGCAAACCCAGGGGCTGGGCATCGCCCACGGCGATATCGGCTCCGCAATCCGCCGGGGTCTTCAGGATCGAAGCTGCCAGCGGATTGACGCACAGCACAAACTTGGCCCCGGCGGCGTGGGCCACCTGGCCCAGGGCATCTGCATCCTCCAGCAGACCATAAAAGTTGGGTTGCTGCACGATCAGGCACGCATCCTGGGCCCCGGCCACGGCGGCCAGCGCCTGTGCATCTGTACGGCCCTCCTTGGCAGGGATCACCGTCAATTCCGCATCCATGGCGGCGCAATAGGTACGCACCACCTGGATGACCTGGGGATGCACCGCGCCGCTGATCAACGTGCGGGTACGGCCCCGCTCGCGGCACATGGCGGCGGCCTCCCCTGCCGCAGTGGCGCCATCGTACACCGAGGCGTTGGCGGCGTCCATGCCCACGAGTTCGCACATCATGGTCTGGAACTCAAAGATAGCCTGGAGCACACCTTGACTCATCTCGGCCTGATAAGGGGTGTAGGCCGTCAAAAAGGTCTCCTTACCGGGAATGCTGCGGGCCTGACCGGGGATGAAGTGCCGATAGGCCCCCGCGCCACGGAGCACTGTGGGGAACACGGTGTTCCGCATGGCCAGCGCCTGCATCCGCGCCAAGGCTCCCTGCTCGCCCTCCCCTTGCGGCAAGTCCAGGGGGCGCTTGAGCAGCACGTCGCCGGGCACATCGGCGTACAAATCCTCCAGAGTGGCCATACCGATAGCCGACAGCATGCGCTGACGGTCGGCCTGGGTGGCTGGGATATAACCGTTCATGGCTTAGGCCTCCCCGATGAGCGCGGCATAGCTCTGGGCGGTCAACAGGCCGGCCAGATCAGTAGCCGCAACCCCTTCGACCTCTACCAACCACGCATCGTAAGCACCGTTATTGATGGCCGCCGGATCGTCTAGCAGCGCTTCGTTGACGGCGCACACCGTGCCGCCCACGGGGCAGAATACATCGGATACCGCCTTGACCGACTCCACGTCGGCAAAGCGCTCCCCCGCCGCCACGGCATCGCCGGACTGGGGCAGGTTTACAAAGACCAGGTCACCCAGTTCCTGCTGCGCGTGATCGGTCAGGCCGATGGCCACCTTGCCGTTACCCAAATCCTTGACCCACTCATGGGAAGGACTATACTGAAGATCGCTTGGAATATTGCTCATGAAAAACGCCTCCTCTACATCATTGAATCCTGCTTATTTCGCGCGCTTGTAAAAGGGAAGGGGCACGACTTCGGCCTCCACGCGGCGACCCCGGACATCCACCTCCACCTGGGTACCCAACCGGACATCGGCCACGTCCAGCATGGCCATGGCGATGGGATAGCCCAGGAACGGCGCATGGGTGCCACTGGTGGTATACCCGGCCTCCTCGCCGTTGACGTAGACGATGGATTCCTCCCGGACGATGCCCCGCCCGGTGATGCGCAGGCCCATACGACGGCGGGCAGGCTCGCCCCGCTCCACCAACGCCTGGCGGCCCATGAAATCGCCCTTGTCAAGCTTGACGAAAAAGCCGAGTCCGGCTTCGATGGGTGAGATATCGGCGTTGAGCTCATGCCCGTACAGCGGCATAGCGGCCTCCAGACGCAAGGTATCCCGGGCGCCCAACCCACAGGGAATCAGCCCCAGAGGCGTCCCTGCGGCCATCAGCACATCCCATAGCAGGGGGGCTTTGTCCGGCGAACAATACAGCTCCACGCCGTCCTCGCCGGTATATCCGGTGCGGGACACCAGGCAATCGATGCCCGCCACATCCACATGGGGCACAAAGGTGTAGTGCTTTTGCGGCAGGGGCTGGTCGCCGGTCAAGCTCCGCAGGATCTGCATCGCCAAGGGGCCTTGCAACGCCAGCTGCCCCGTGGACTCCGAGATATCCAGCACCTGGGTATCCGGCAGGCTATAGGCCTGAAGCCAGGCATAATCCTTTTCCCGGTTAGAGGCGTTGAGCACCACCAAGTAGTGCTCCGCATGATGGCGGTACACCAGCACGTCGTCCACCACGCCGCCGCGATCGTTGCACAGCATAGCGTACTTGCACTGCCCATCCACCATGGCGGACAGGTCGTTTGTGCACAAGCGCTGCAAGGATGCCAGGGCGCCCGGTCCGCGCACCTCTGCCTCGCCCATGTGGGAGACATCGAACAAACCCGCCTTGGTGCGCACCGCCATGTGTTCGGCGATCACGCCGCTGTACTGCACCGGCAACAGATGGCCCGCAAAAGGTACGATCTTGCCGCCACAAGCCACGTGACGGTCATATAATGGGGTTTTGCGCAGCTGTTCCAA
>JAVBUS010000270.1:0-2611 GCA_031555125.1 Eubacteriales bacterium
CGGCCACGGTATCCCAACGGGGAGACGGCCTGACCCTGCTATTGGTGGCCGACGCGCCGGAAAGCGCCCGGCGGCTGGCGGATTGGTGCGCCCGGCACCATCGGCGGGACGTGTACCCGCTGTTCGCAGATCTGCCGGGCATCGATGGCCGAATGGGCACCCTGGGGACCCTGCAGGGCTATGCCAGCGGAGCCACGGCATTGGAGCAACTGGTGGGCCAGTGGGTGCTGGCACGGCGGGCCATGGCACAGGCGTTGTATGACCGGTATGTGCCGCTGATAAAAATGGGCTGGGCGATCGATGCCGGGGAGATCAAGGCCGATGTACAGTCGCTGCTGGGCAGCCGCTGGGCAGGTTTTTGCAAGTTTCGCGGCGGGTGATCATAGCGATATACGGATGTGCGGCGCGTCAAGCGCTACAGAATGGAGGAATGTCACATGGCTCAAAACAACCCGACCTTTGTGATTGAAATGGAAAACGGTGGCCTGATGAAGGGGGAACTGTATCCCGACGTCGCGCCCAACTCCGTGGCGAACTTTGCCACGCTGGCCAACGACGGGTTCTATGACGGGGTGATTTTTCACCGCGTGATCCCGGGCTTTATGATCCAGGGCGGCGATCCCCAGGGCTTGGGTACCGGCGGGCCGGGCTACAGCATCGCCGGGGAGTTTGCCCGCAACGGTCATCCCAACCCCATCGCCCATGAGCGGGGCGTGTTGTCCATGGCCCGGTCCATGGATCCCAATTCCGCGGGTTCTCAGTTTTTCGTCATGGTGGAAAAATCGCCGCATCTGGACGGACAGTACGCCGCCTTTGGCCGGGTTATGGAAGGCCTGGAGGTGGCGGATGCCATCGTCTCGACGCCGCGTAACGCGCAGGATAAGCCCAACACCCCCCAAAAAATGAAGAGCGTGCGGGTGGATACCCAGGGCGTGACATACGAGCTCAAAAAGCTGCCGGGCCGTTAATCCAGGCGGCAGGGAGGGTACTATGGAGAAGATCAGAACCACCGTACGCATCGCGGGACGCGATTACACCATGACCGGCACCGAGTCCGAGGAGCACATGCACCGGGTAGCGGTGTACGTCGATCGCAAGATGGAAGAGATCTCTTTGGCGACCCAGATGCCCACCAACATGGTGTCGGTGTTGGCCGCCATGAACGTGACCGACGAACTGCTCAAGGCCAAGGACGAGAATACGCGCCTGCGTAAGGAACTGATGCTGGCGCAACAACAGCTGGTCAAGCAAAGCGGTGCGTCCGGCGGCACCAAATCTTCTGCCAAGCAGAAAGCGGCGGAGGCCTAAGCGCCGCAGCCATACAACGGAGGACAACGCATGGAGCTGCTCGCGCCCGCAGGCAATCGTGAAGCAATGGTGGCCGCTATCCGGAACGGAGCGGATGCCGTGTATTTGGGCTTTACGGCTTTTGGTGCACGCAGTTTTGCCGGAAACTTTGACGCCGACGGCCTGCGCGAGGCAGTGGAATACTGCCACGAGCGAGGCCGTCGCGTGTATGTTACCGTCAACACCCTGGTCAAGCAGCGGGAGGTACCCCAGGTGTTGGAGGTGCTGGCCTTGCTGAACGATGCCCAGGCTGATGCCGCCATCGTCCAGGATCTGGGGGTGGTGGCCCTGGCGCGGTCGGCTTTTCCGGATCTGCCGCTCCACGCCAGCACCCAAATGACCCTGTGCAATGCCCAAGGGGCGCGCTTTGCCAAGGAACAGGGCCTGACCCGGGTGGTACCCGCCCGGGAATGCACCCTGGAGGAACTGACTGCCATGGCTGTCCAGGGGGTGGAGATCGAAGCCTTCGTCCACGGGGCCCTGTGCGTGTCCGTGTCGGGTCAGTGCCTGTTTTCCAGCATGGTGGGGGGGCGCAGCGGGAACCGGGGCAAGTGTGCCCAACCCTGCCGCCTGCCCTATTGTCTGGGCGCCAAGCGACAGGAGGAGAGCGAGCGGTATCCCCTGTCCATGCGGGATTTGATGGTGTTGCCCCACCTGCCCGAGCTGGCCCGGGCCGGGGTTACGTCCCTCAAGATCGAGGGCCGCATGAAGCGCCCGGAGTACGTGGCGGTTGTCACCGCCGCGTATCGTCAGGCATTGGATGCGCTGGCGGAGGGTGCTGCCTACACCCTGGGGCAGGATACCCGGGAGGAACTGCTGCAGGTCTTCCACCGGGGTGGCTTTACCCGGGGGCACCTGATGGGTGCGCGGCAGGCGGCACTGTTGGCCCCGGAACGCCCCAATCACTGGGGCCTGCCCATGGGGCAGGTGGCGTCTGTGCGGGGCGACATGGCGGCCTTTTCCCCCTTGCGGGACCTGCGGGACGGAGACGGGCTGCAGATCCGCGGTGAACACACCCACACCTGTACCTATGCCGGGCCCCAGGTATCCGCCGGTGGCCGTGCCTTGCTCCGGGTGGCCGACGCGGCGGTGTATCCCGGCGATGCCATCGACCGGCTCACCGACGCCCGGCAGATGACGACGGCACAACAGAGTTGGGCCCAGGAGCGACGACCCATCCCGGTGTCCGGCGTGCTGACGGCTTACCCCGGTGCGCCCGCTACCCTGAGCCTGACCGACGGCGTACACAGCGCCACGGCATGCA
>JAVBUS010000101.1:0-6164 GCA_031555125.1 Eubacteriales bacterium
ACTTGGTGACCGACGATCAAAAGGTCAACACCGCGCACGAGATGCCCGCTACCATGTGCATGCTGGATTTGGATTAGGGCGTGTTTTAAAACTCCGGAAGCGCAATTTCCGGCGGCTTTTCCGCCATATCGGCGTCGTTCTGCACTTGGCGTACCTCCGGTACGCCGCGTTCCGACTTTTTGTAACACGCCCCCAATGCCCATCTTGATGATTGGTCGCAAGGGCGCCTTCTTTTTTTGTCGCCGCGACGCATACCCTACCGTAGGAAAGAAGGGGTGTGCGTGCGATATCGGGATGTTGGCTGGGCGCTGGTGGGGGCGGTGATCGGCGCGGGCTTCGCCTCGGGGCGCGAGGTGATGCGTTTTTTCGCCCAGTATGGATGGGCATCTGCCTGTATGGGGATTGCCCTTGCCTGCGGCATCATCGGCCTGCTTGCGTGGCGGCTGCTTCGGGTATCGGCGCGGCAGGGTGCGCCCACCTTTTTTGCACTGTGCACGGCGGTGCTAGGGCCCCGGGGCGGCAAGCTGGCCGGCGGGTTGTACGTGGCCATGTTGGCGGTGACCGGCGCGGCAATGCTCAGCGGCGCGGGGGAACTGTGTGCCATCGCCCTGCCCGTGCAGGATGCGTACAGTATCGGGTTTTTGGTCATGCTGTTACTGGCGCTTGGGGTGGCCCGGCGTGGCCTGTCCGGCCTGGCCTGGGTCAGCGGGTGCATGGTGCCGGTGTGCTGTGTGTTTTATACGCTGTTATTGCGGACCCCTGTGCAGCCGATCATCTTTGCCCAGCCCCGGGTCACGCCACCCTGGTGGCAAGCGTTCCCCCTAGCCGTCTCCTATGGGGCGCTCAACATCGGACTGGCGGCGGGGCTGCTGTGCGAGGCCGGGCCGCGATTGCGTCGGGACGATCATCCCCGGGCGGCGGTGTTGGGGGCGCTGTGCCTGTGGGTGTTGCTGATGCTGGCCAACGGTGCGCTGATCCCTCACAGGGATAGCTTGCGCGGTGCGGCGCTGCCCATGGTGCAGTTGGCTCGGCACTGGGGGCTGTTGGGCTTTTGGTTCAGCGTGGTGACGATGGCGATGGCCATGCTGACCACCCTGGTTGCGGCGCTGCGGGGGCTGTACACCGCTTTCCCGTTGCGCTGGTCCCGGGCAACACGCTGGGGCGCGGCCTGCGGGGCGTGCGCCTTGTTGGGGGGCGTGGGGTTCGATTCCTTGGTGGAAACGGGCTATCCGGTGCTGGGCTGGTGTGCGGCAGCATTGGTCATGGCGCTGTGCTTCCGCCGCAGGCAGCCGGAGTGCGCGACCGGGGACTCTTTGTAATTCCCGGGCTTTTCAAGGGCGATGGATTGGGGTATAATATGCTTGGTGTATATTGGTGATTGCTACGCATGCGCGGGCACACCGCATCGGAGTGAGGTCACGGCGTGTATCGAACCAACTATGTGGAAGTGGATGCTGTGGCCATTGCGCACAATGTGCGGGCCTTCCGGCAGTGGGTGTCGCCAGGGGTTCAGCTGATGGCGGTGGTCAAAGCGGATGGCTATGGCCATGGTGCGCGGACGGTGGCGCGTTCTGCCCTGGAGGGCGGTGCGGACTGGCTGGCCGTAGCCACCACAGAGGAGGGGGAAGCCCTGCGCCAAGCGGGCATCATGGCGCCGCTACTGGTGCTGGGCAACGTGGAACCCAATGCCGCAGACGCGGTGGTACGCTGGGGGCTCGCCCAGACGGTATGTGACCGGGGCGGCATCGAGGTCCTGGCCCGCGCCGCCACGGCCCGTGGGGTGCGGGTGCCGGTACACCTAAAGCTGGACACGGGCATGGGCAGATTGGGTGTGCGAACCGCCCAGGAGACGTTGTCCCTGGCCCAGGCCATCGTGGAGGAAAAGACCTTGCGGCTGGCGGGGGTGATGACGCACTTTGCTTGCGCCGACGATGAGGACCCAGGTCACGCGATGGCACAGAACGCTTTGTTTATGGACAGGCTCCGGATGCTGCGGGAAGCCGGCATCGATCCCGGACTGTGCCATGCGGCCAACAGCGCGGCTACCCTGCGGTTCCCGGACATGCATCACGACATGGTGCGGCCGGGCATTGCACTTTATGGTGCACCGCCGGTGGGCACCCACTTGCCGCTTCGGCCTGCTATGCGCTGGGTGACCCGCGCGGCCTTTGTCAAGGAGCTGCCGCAGGGCGCCAACGTGAGCTCTGGCGCAACGTACACGGCCCAGGACACCATGCGGGTGATGACGCTGCCGGTGGGATACGCCGACGGGTATCGCCGCAGCTTAAGCAGCCGTGCTTTGGTGCTGGTGCGGGGGCAGTTGGCGCCGGTCATCGGCAGGGTATGCATGGATCAGTGCATGGTGGATGTCACCCACGTGCCGGGCTGCGAGGTCGGGGATCAGGTGGTGCTGCTGGGGGATCAAGGGGATGCCTGCATCACGGCGGATCAGCTTGCATCTTGGATGGGCACCATTTCCTATGAGGCGCTGTTGGCACCCGGCCTACGGGTGCCCCGGATCCTGCGGGGGGAGGCCCCATGACCAAGCAGGAGCTGCGGGCCCAGATGCGCATGCGTTGTGCGGCGGTGACCGCTACCCAGGCTATGGCCCAGGGCGAAGCGGCCTTGGGGCACCTGCAGGACTGGTCCTGTTACCGGCAAGCCCGTCGGGTGATGGCCTATGTGTCGCTACCCGGGGAGCTGGATACCACGGCGATCCTGGATGCGATCCTGGCGGACGGCAAGCAGCTTGCGCTGCCCAGGTGCGGTGACGGGAGGCACATGGACGCGGTGCCGGTTCCTGCGTGGCGCAGTTTGGCACGCGGCCGCTACGGACTCCTGGAACCCGCCCGGGGGATTCCGGCCATGGATCCGGCTTGCATGGATCTGGTGCTGGTACCGGGAATGGCCTTTGACGTTTGGGGTGGCCGCTTGGGTCGCGGAGCGGGGTACTATGACCGGTTTTTATCCGGCATTCCGGCAGTGACCGCCGGATTGGCCCTATTGGAACAAATCGTGCCCGCTGTGCCGCTGGAGCCGCACGACGGCATGTTGGGATACATCGTCACAGCGCAGGGCATTGCGCCGGCGCAACACAGAGGAGGCCAACGGGAATGAGCGATACCCAGAAGCGGCAGGAGCGCAAGGAGAATACGTACTGGAAGCGGGGCTTGCTGCGTCCTGCGGGTAAGGTGATTCTGTATATGGTGATGATGGGGGTGTTGTCCCTCATTCTCACGCCGATTCTGTCCGCGGAGTCGCCTTGGGTGCGTTTGCCCATCAACGCGGTGATTTTCGGCAGCGTATGGTTGCTGTTGTTTGCCGATGGCGGCAGCAAGGGCCAGCACGAGGTAGCCCATGCCATCGCATTGAGGCGCCGGGAACAGGCGGGGAGTACTGTGACCGATCCAGGCGAGATCAGCAAATGCTATCACCCGATGCGGGGCATCGTGCCCGGATTATTAGGGGCGCTACCCTTCTTTGTACTGGCTGTGGTGGTCATGCTGACGGCCAAGCCTTATGTCTACACCCTGCAGGATCTACCTTCCTGGGTGCGGGCCTATGGACAGCGACCCGGTATGGAGGGCGCTTTGGCTTACTACGCGCAAAACACCTCCGTCGCCTTCGCCGAATACTGCCGCATCCCTGTGCGGATCGCCATCATGCCGATTTCTATGGCCATCAGTGGGTTTGGCGATGCGGGCTTTTTGGCGGTGGATCGCTGGTCGCCGCTGTTTGTGTTGCTGTTGCCCGCCGCCTATGCCCTGGGCTACCTGCGGGGAGAGAGCCTTAACGACCGGCTGATCAAGCAGAACGAGCAGGCAAAGATTCTGCACAAAAAGAAGATCGCACGCAAAAAGAAGCGCGAGCGGGCCCAGCGGGAGCGCAAGGGACCGGAGCGGCTGGTCTAAGGCGCGAAGGGGGACAGGCCATTGCGGATCATTGGCGGCACGGTGCGGGGCCGGACACTCTTTACGCCCCGGGGCATGGCGACGCGTCCCACCCAGGATGCCGTGCGGGAGTCCCTGTTTAACATCCTGCGCGCTGCGGTGCCGGATGCCCGGGTGCTGGACCTATTTGCCGGTACCGGGGCACTGGCCCTGGAGGCCCTGAGCCGGGGCGCCGGTGACGCAGTATTGGTGGATCGTGGACAAGAGGCCATGCAGGCAGTGCGGCGCAACGTGGCGCATACAGGGTTTGAAGGGCAATGCCTGTGCCTGCTCAGCGATTGGCAGGCCGCCCTAAAGCGGCTGGCCGCCCAAGAAAGGCGGTTCGACCTGGTTTTTCTGGATCCGCCTTACGACACCATTGACATCATGACGGTGCTGAGCACGGTGGCCGCCAGCGGTGTGCTGGCACCGGAGGCCCTGCTGGTGGCCGAGCACCGCGCCCGGACCGCTGTGGCACCGGAGCCGCCGCTGGCGGCGGTGGATCAGCGGCGATATGGCGACACGACCGTGACCATCATCCGATGGGAAGGAGGGGATCCCCACGAGACGGGCCATCTTTCCGGGCAGCTTTGACCCCATTCATGCCGGACATCTGGACATCATTGCCAGGGTTTGGGGCCAGTTCGATGAGTTGATCATCGCTGTGGCGGTGCATCCCACCAAGGTACCATCGGTGCCGGTGCAGTTCCGGATGGACATGATCCGCCGCGCCACGACGGCTTTCCCCAACGTGCGGGTGACCCAGTTTAGCGGCCTGTTGGTGCGGTACGCCATGGCAGAGGGGGCGCAGGTGATCATCCGAGGTCTGCGGGATACGGAGGATTTCGTATACGAGCAACGCATGTCTCAGTTGAACCGCGGCATGGAAAGCGCCGTGGAGACGCTGTTTTTGATGTCCTCGCCCCAGGTCACGCACATCAGCGCCAGTCATGTGCGCGAGATTGCGGCGTGGGGCGGCGATATCGGGCCGCTGGTCCCGCCGGAGATTGCGGCGGAGATCGCGCAGACGTATAAACGATAGCACCGGCGCTTTGGCGAACAAGAGAGGAGCCAGATACGATGGATCGTGAATTTAACGACAAGTTGGGCGAGGTTTACAACATCATTAACCAGGGCAAAAAGCATCTGATCAGCCACATGTGGCTTGTGGATCGGGATGCCTTGAATGATGCGCTGCAGCAGCTTCGCGAGGCAGTGCCCAGCGCCATTCAGGATGCCAACAACATCAACGCCAGCCGCAATCGGATCTTGGGAGATGCCAAGCGCTTTTCCGACAGCACGCTGGCGGAGGCACAGCAGCGTGCCCGCACCATGCAGCAGGAGGCGGAGGCCCGGGCGCGCCAAATGATGGAGGAAGCGGAGCAGGCCGCGGCGCGAATACGTCGCGAGACCGATGCGCAAGTGCAAGCCATTTTAGAGGACACCGAGCGCAAGGTCCAGGCCATGGTGGCCGATACCGAGGTGATGCACCGAGCGGAGGTCCGCGCCGAGGAGATCATAGAGGAGGCCATCGTGCGGGGCAACGGCATCTATCACGAGGCCCTGGATAAGACCGAGGAGATCCTGGATGCCGCGGAAAAGTTGTTTGGGGAGCGGCATGCGGAGCTTAGGCACTATCGCGGAGAATTGAATCAAATGCGCTAAGGCGAGGGGGAAGACCAACATGACGACGGTGATGAAGATTGCGGGCATGTCGTGCCAGCATTGTGTGGCCCACGTAAAGGAAGCGCTGGCGCAGGTGAGCGGGGTACGGTCGGTGCAGGTGGAGCTTGCGCCGGGGACCGCCACCGTGGAGCACGAGGGCGCTGACGCGGCGGCGCTTTGTGCGGCGGTGGAAGAAGCCGGATACGACGTGGTGGCGTAATGCGACTCCTCGTTTGATTGGACACATATCGCGCGGATCATTTGCTGCCTGTCGTTGTCGCGGCTCGGTCGGCGTAGCTGTCGGCTACGCCTCCTTCGGGCTCCTAGCCAGGCGACAAAACCCTGGCGATCTATTGCGCGAAAACAAACGGGGGCCAGTATCAAGGGAACAAAACAGCGGACGGTCTCGCAGTGAGGCAGTCCGCTCAGACCATCAACAAAGTAGGTTTTCCGATTTGGGGATGAATGAAGGGGCCTCGGTCCCTTCAAATTGAGATCGTATCGACCGGCTTTGCCGGTCGGGCGGGGAGTTTTCCGTTAGGAAAACATACCTACCATCACGAGCAAAGC
>JAVBUS010000170.1:0-6055 GCA_031555125.1 Eubacteriales bacterium
CTTCCCGCTCGGCGATCTCTCGCTTGGCGTGATCCAGGCGGCGATACACCACCTCGTACATGGAGGCAAAGTCGTTGGCCCCCTCCACGGTCTTGATACGAAAGTGGCGGTAATCCTTCTTGCTGGCCACGCCATCAATGCACACCACCATGGCCGCCACGCTGAGGACGCCCTGGGTGTTGGAGATATCATAGCCCTCGATCCGCCGTGGCGGTACCGCCATGCCGATGGCCTCGCCCAGGGCTGCGCAAGCATCGGTGGTGCGCACCTGCTGGTTTTGCAGGCGGGCGTTGCGCTTCATCAGGGCATCCTCGGCGTTCTTTTTCGCCATGGCGATCAGGTCGTGCTTGGTCCCGCGCTGGGGCTGATGCAGCGACACCTTTGCCCCGCGAATCCCTCTGAGCCACTCTTCCACACTGGCCGCATCCTCCGGTAATTCCTCCACCAGTATCTCCCCCGGAACCTGGGCCGCGTCCTCATAAAACTGCAGCAAAAACTGCTGCAATACTTCCCCAAAGGAAGCATCTCCGGCCCGCTCCAGGGCGAAGTGCTCCCCACCCACCATGCGGCCCCCCCGGACAAACAGGATCTGCACCATGGCATCCAGCCCGTCCTGTGCCACGGCCAGGATGTCCTGGTCCGCGCCGGAGGTGGTGATGGCCTTTTGCCGCTCCATCAACCCTTCGATGTCCCGGATTTGTGTCAGCAGCACGGCGGCTTGCTCGTAGCGAAAGGCTGCGGCAGCGGCCCGCATCCGGTCGGTCAGCTCGTCGATGACCCGCTGATACCGCCCACTGAGAAAATCCATGACCTGCCGCATCACGTCGTGATAGGTCTCCCGTGACACGCCACCCGCACAGGGCGCCAGGCACTGGCCGATCTGGTGATGGAGGCAGGGCCGCATGGGTTTGTCCGGTTGCAGCGTTCGCTTGCAGGTGCGCAGCGGGAACACCTTGCGCACCACCTCGATGACCTCCCGGACGCTGGTGGCGCCAATGTAGGGGCCAAAGTATTTCGCCCCATCGTTCTGCATCCGGCGCACCAGCTCCAACCGGGGATAGTCCTCCTTTAGGTTGACCCGCAGATAGGGGTAATGCTTGTCATCCTTGAGCAGGATGTTGTAATAGGGCATGTGCCGCTTGATCAGGTTGCATTCCAGGATCAGGGCCTCCAGGTTGGTATCGCAGAGCATGATGTCAAAATCCTCGATCTTGTCCACCATGGCCTGTACCTTGGGTGAGTGCCCCCGGGAACTTTGGAAGTAGGAGCGCACGCGGTTCTTCAGGTTCACCGCCTTGCCCACATAGATGATCTTCTCGCCGCTACGCATCAGGTAACAG
The DNA here is from genome assembly GCA_031555125.1 of Eubacteriales bacterium. Classification (GTDB taxonomy): domain Bacteria; phylum Bacillota; class Clostridia; order Christensenellales; family Aristaeellaceae; genus WQXF01. Next base: position 1,341 of record JAVBUS010000170.1, read on the forward strand.
CCCGGCGAGTCCGGCAATTGCGCCAGCTTTTGCCGCACGATCTCGGTGGTGGCTATGGGCACACGCTCCAACCTCCTTTTCTGCCTAGATTCTTCCGAATAACCCGGTTCCACGATCTGAAGAAGAGCCAGGGAGTACTCCCTGGCTCCAAGATCCATATGCAATTGTGAGGTGTTTCTTCGAGATCAAGACATCCCGGTTCTTGCGAACGGTTAGGCGTCCTCGCCTTCCTGATTCTCTTCTTCTTCCTCGTCGTCGTCCTCTTCCGTCAGGCGCGTTTGCACGACTTCGATGAGCTGTTCCATCATGGACTCGTCCGGCGAAATGAACTCTTCCATTTCCTCGCCATCTTCGCCGGTGATCGTGACCACCTTCATGATATAGAGGCTATGTTCGTGTTGGCATTCGCAGTCGTCGTCATCGCACCCATCGCTGTGGCAATCATCGCATGCTTCTTCGTCGGCGTCGCAGAGCACTGCGAACTCTTCACCGTTGTAGAAGAAGTAATCCATGACCTCCAGAAGCAGCGTATTGCCTTCCTCGTCAGAGAACTCGACGATATCGCGTTCGTCCTGGTTCATTGGCATCACTCCCCTTCCAACCGAATTTCATTCATGTTTTTCTCTCTCTCGGTCGCCTTTAGTATATCCCAAAATGCGCCGAAAAGCAAGGTGCACAAAACATTTTGCCAAAGAAATGATAAACCTTTTGCACGCTCCGACGCAATCGTGTACAATGAGCGGATGCTACTGCTTTTTTTGCAGCGGCTCATAGGTGCCGTCCTCTTGTTCCACCATCACGGTTTGCAGCGTGCGCTCCATATTCTCGCGGAACTCGCGCAGATACTGGGTACGCAAGCGCTGCTGTTCCTCCGCCTCGGCATCCGTAAGGCCCAGGGTCCGGCTTTTGCGCGCCAACTCATTGATGCGCGTGATCTGTTCTGGCCCCAAGGGATCGACCTCCTTCCGTTGCCTTGATATGGACTGCGCGTAGAATTCGGCAGCGGGATGCTATCTTCCTGCTAACAGAAAAGGACAGATGTGAAATGATTACTGGCAAATGGTGCAAGCCCGGGGATGCCGGTCCCTGCTTTCGCGACGCGTTGGCGGTGCGCATGGCGGTATTCGTGCGGGAACAGGGCTTTCCGGCAGAAACCGAGCAGGATGCCCTGGACGACATCAGCTGGCACGCCGTGCTGTACCTGGATGACGCGCCGGTGGCCACAGGTCGCATCTATTGGGCGGAGGGCGAGTTTCATCTGGGACGCATCTGCGTGGACAAGTCCGCCCGGGGCACCGGCTGCGGGGATCTGCTGATGCGCTTGCTGCTGTTCAAGGCGCTGGACCATCATGCCCATTCCGTCACCCTCAGCGCCCAGCTGCCCGTGGTGCCCTTTTATGCCCGGTACGGCTTTGTCGCCGTGGAGGAGGCCTACCTGGAGGATAATGTGCCCCACCAGCGCATGCGGGCCTTGGCCGGGGAACTACGGCTGGAAAGCAAGTGTCGGCAACGCTGCGCCGATTGCCCGGGTTGTCCCGCCCCATAAGGATGCATGCAAAATCCCTCCCTGCGCACACTAGCGGAAAACGCAGGGAGGGATTTTTTCATGTCAACGGATATGCGCAGACCGCCGGAACCGCCCATCGATGCCGATCTGGATCTGTTGGAGGAAATGGGCCAGGTGGTATCGGCCAGCGAGTGCACCGGGCTGATGCCCGCCATGCCGGCGGACGCCGACGGCGAAATCTTTTTGGCGGAGCTGGGCGCTCTTCGGCCTAGCCCACCAGCATCCCCATCACAGCCATGACCCAGAACCCGATCAGGAATCCGTAAGTGGGCGTGTGGTCGCTGCCCGCGGCCTGGGATGCGGGAATCAGCTCCTCCACCACAATAAACATCATGGCCCCGGCGGCCACGCTTAGCAGCAGCGACAGCACCGCGCCACCCAGGCCAACCAGCCACAGGGTCAGCCCCAGGCCGATGAGCGCCGCCGCCGGCTCCGCGAAGCTGGCCAGGGTGCCAAAGCGCATGCACTTGGCCTGGGATACCCCGGCGTCCCGCAGGGGTACCACCACCGCCATCCCTTCCGGAAAGTTCTGCAGCGCCAGGCCCAGACCAAACACAAAGGCCCCCACCAAGGGAATGCCTTCCTGAAAGGTTGCCGCCATCACCACCCCAAGGGCCAGGCCCTCCGGGATGTTGTGCAGCGCCACCGCCATTACCAGCAGCATCGGCCGGGATAGGTGGGAGGGGCGCCCCTCCGGCGTATCCAGGCCGGAATGCTGATGGGGCAACAGGCGATCCAGCAGCAACATGCCACCGATGCCCAGTACAAAGCCCAGGGTAGAAATCGCGGCGCCGGACACCCCCGGCATGGCGTCAAAAGCAGGCAGGATCAACGACCAGACGGAGGCCGCCACCATAATCCCGGCAGCAAAGCCCAAAAAACCTGCCTGCTGCTTCTCGTTCCTGAATGTCATCCGCACGCCCAGATAAGAACCAAACCACGTTGCCGCCCAGGGAATCAGCAGCAACAGCGAAAAGGAAAGCCAGTGTTGCATATTCACACCTCATACGAATTCCAATTAGGGCGTGTTTCAAAAGGGGAGGAAATGCAAGTTCCAAGGATTTTGCGGCAGATCAAGGAGTCGGAACGCGGCGTACTGGAGGTACGCCAAGTGCAGAACGACGCCGATATGGCGGAAAATCCGCTGGAAATTGCGCTTCCGGAGTTTTGAAACACGCCCTAGATTTCGCCGAAGAGCTAGCGAGAGATTTTTTTGGCTGGCTAGGAGCCCGAGGGAGACGTAGCCGGCAGCTACGTTGACCGAGGCGCGACAACGCCTGCCGGTCAAATATCCGCTGGATCTCGGCGTACATCTATTTGGATTTAGTATGATACCAGCCCTCGTTTGATGTCGCGCAATAGATCGCGAGGGATTTTATCGCCTGGCTACGAGCCCCAAGGTGGCGCGGTCGGCAGCTGCGCTGACTGAGCCGCAGCAATGACCGTCGGCAAAAGATCCGCGAGATACGCTTGAAATCAAATAAGGAGCAGTACTTTTCATCTATTCCATTTCTTGTGCGAAGAACGCACGTTTTCCCGCCTCGTGGGCGGCGATCACCTTGTCGCACCACGCGTCAAAGTCCGGATCCGACCGTTGCGCCTCCGGATGGTGAAGCAACCAGTTCACCGATTCACGGGCGCCGATGGCGAAGCGCTTGGCTGCCACAAACTCCGGCACCAACCGCTTGATTTTGCTGTTGTCAAAAATGACCGTATTGCTCTTGTCTCCCGTCAGCGGGCCGGTCTGGTTGGGATCGCAGGCCTGCAAAAACTCGCTGGCGATGTGGGTGATCACCGGGTTTGCCCCCAGGGCGTCACCCACCACGCGCACCGCCTGATCCCAAGTCAGCTGTTCGTCGGACGTGATCGTGTATGCCTCGCCGATGGCCTTCGGATGCCCCATGAGTCCGGCAAAAGCCACGGCAAAGTCATCGGTATGGGTGAGGGTCCACAGGGAGGTACCATCCCCAGGCACGATGACGGGCTTGCCTGCCTGGATGCGCAACAGCGTTTGCCAGGGGCCGTTGGCGCCGTGCATGGGCAGGGGCAACGACTTGGGGCCATAGGTATGGCTGGGGCGCACGATGGTCACCGGGAACCCCTTCTCCCGATAGGCGAGCATCAGGCGCTCCTCGCAGGCGATCTTGTTGCGGGAGTATTGCCAATACGGATTGTGCAGCGGCGTGGACTCGGTGATCAGCCAATCGTTACAGGGCTTTTGGTATGCCGATGCGGAGCTGATGAAAATATACTGCCGGGTATTGTGGGCGAACAGGCGCAAATCCCGCTCCACCTGCTCCGGCGTGAACACAATAAAGTCCGCCACCACGTCGAACTGCCGCCCGATCAGGGCCGCGGCCACGGCCGCCTCGTCTTGCATGTCGGCGCAAATGACCTCCACCCCCGCCGGGGCCGGGGTGTTGCCGCGGTTGAGCAGCGTCAGCTCCCAACCGCGCTGCACCAACAGCCGGCTCACCGCCGCGCTAATGGTCCCGGTGCCGCCAATAAACAGTGCCTTCATCCTGTCCTCCCCCTTGCGTCCGGCTAGGGACGCAGATCCCATCGCCCGGTGACAAAGAACTCCTCCGGGAGCCCATCGGCCCCAAAGGATAACTTCTCCAACACCCGGGCGGCATCCTCCCCCTGGACGAACACCGGACGATAATTTTGTGGTTGACCTGCCGGCTGATCCGACAGCCGACAGGGGAACGCCTCCAGGCGCGCCAACCGGGGCCCCTCCGGGGTCAGATCGTAGGTGGTCTGCATGATGACGGTATCGATGTCCTTGGGCTGCAGATTTCCGCCGAACGAAAAGTTGCCCAGGCTATAAAAGATGGGCTTGCCTTGGTACATCTCCATGCCTTGCAACACGTGGGGGTGGGTCCCCACCACCATGTCCGCACCGGCATCAATGACCTGATGCGCGGCTTTGATTTGCTCCCGTTGCTGTTTGTACTCCATCTCCTGACCCCAGTGAAAGGACACGATGATCAGGTCGATATTCTCCCGGGTGCGGATCTCTCCGATCTCCTTGCACAGGGCCGTCATGTGAGTCTTTCGCAAGGGATAGGATAACCCCATCAAAGCGATCCGATAGCCCCGGATCTGCACCACTGCCGGTTCATAGGCCGCGGAATAGGCGATGTTG
>JAVBUS010000281.1:0-9720 GCA_031555125.1 Eubacteriales bacterium
GACCAAGGCGTCCTCGTCCATGTGCAGCATCCCCAGGGTCTGTCCCCGGCCGTTGTGCAAGGCGGCGTTCTGGGGATCCCAGGCCACCGCGCGGTCATAGCATGTCAATGCGCTCACATAGGCCTTGCGCTCATAGAGCTCCTGGGCCCGAGCGCCGGGATCGATGTAGTTCGCCACCTGCTGCAGGTCGTACACGCCGGTTACCAAGCACATGACCATGATGGCCAGGGTGCACAATGCCGTCAGCAGGCCCAGGATGCGCAAAAAGCCGCTTTCCCGTATGGCGAGGCAGGCGCAGAAAAGCACCGCGATGGCTGCCACCCACATCATATACGCCCGCCTCCCTTCCCAGTTGGTCTTTTCGTTAGCAAAAGTAGTATACCAGATAAACGCATGGGCAAGGCCTTAAGCATTGTGAATTCTTGTCATAACTTTCTAAAATCTGTCGTAATAGGTGGAAGCCGGGAGGGGATTTGCCCGTTGGCCCGTTGAATGATTATACAGCCAAAAAGAACGTTATCACACCATATGAAGGGGGAACTATCCATGAAACGGCTATTGATCGCATGCTTCGTGTTCCTGCTGGCACTGACCCCGATCCTTTCTCTGGCTGATGCCTCCCATACCGCGGACGCCAACGACTACATGGATTCTCGCCAGATCGCGGGCGCTTCCACTCGCCTGTATAAGGATGCGGATCAAAAGAGTACCGTGCTGATGACACTGAACCCCGGCGACATCTTCTATTTTGAACCGGAACAGGGGATTGCGGACTGGACCTTGGTGCAGGTCTATGATGTGGCCAAGGAGAAGATGCGCAAGGGCTGGATCCACAACATCCAGTACGACCATATCGGCATCGAACAGGAACCCTACCGCGCCACCGGCGTGGTACTCTCCCAGACCGCCGCCATGCGCTGGGGGCCCTCCTTCGACGCCGCCACCCGCTTCACCCTCAAAGAAGGCCAGACCTTTGTCGTCGCCAAACAGGTGGGCAGCTGGGTATTCGGCAAGTGCAACGATCCTAAGAGCTTGGAGACCCACGAAGGGTACCTGCGGGCCGACCTGATCGCCGTTGGCCAAGGCTTTGTCACCTGTGAAGAGAGCAATACCCCCGCCTATGCCTATCCCGCCTGGGAGTCCAAGAAGGTGGGCCTGCTAAAGGAAGGAACGCGGCTACCGGTGATCGCCATCCTGGATGAGTTCTATGTAGTGGGTCTGCGGGGCGCGGCGGCCAGCATTCCCGTAGGCAATGTGTCCTATGAGGAGCCGGAGGTTTGGATTTACTAGGTCGTGTTTCAAAACTCCGGAAGCGCAATCATCTGCGATTTTTCCGCCGTATCGGCGTCGTTTTCCGCTTAGCGTACCGCTGGTACGCTGCGCTCCGACTCCTTGATCTGACGGAAAGTCCTTGATTCTTGCACTTCCTCCCCTTTTGAAACGCGCCCCAGCATCTGAGAAAAACGGATACGCGAGCGTCTCACGAACGATGTTGTGAGACGCTCTTTTTCTGTATATGTGTGCTATACAGAAGGAAAACCCGGACGAAAAAGAGGAAAGCGCCTATGTCTGCAGAAGGTATCCGCTGCCATATGGCCAACTTTGTGTCGCGGCGATTTTGTCGGCATACCCCACAACCGCCTGCGCAGCCTGCCTTTTCCGATTGTTTTGCTTGACAGAAAAGGCGGCTTTTGCTATAGTATATCGGCAAGCCGCTCGGGATAGGTCTGTCCAAAAGCCGTCGTACGGCTACCTGCATGCCCGGCGAGTTCAGTGATTCGGAGGTACATACGCGTGTACGCAATCATCCAAACCGGCGGAAAACAATACCGTGTCCAACAAGGCGACGTCATCTATGTGGAAAAGCTGGACGTCGAAACCGATGCCAAGGTAGACTTTGAAGTGCTGCTGCTGGGCGGCGACAAGGAACTGGTGGTGGGCAAGCCCACCGTGCAGGGCGCCAAGGTATCGGGCAAGGTTTTGGCCCAGACCAAGGGCGAGAAGATCACCATCTATAAGTACAAGTCTAAAAAGAACTATCATCGCAAACAGGGTCACCGCCAACCGTATACCAAGGTGGAGATCACTGCGATCCAAGCCTAAGATGACCACCATCACCGTCTACCGCCGCCCGGATGGGCTGCTTACGGGCTTCATCGCCCAGGGGCACGCTACAGAAGGGGCACGGCGGGGCAAAGATATCGTCTGCAGTGCGGTGTCCGCGCTGACACAGACAGCGGTCAACGCCATCGAGACCGTGGCCGGGGTGCCTACGCAGCCCACCGTGGATGACGGTCTGCTGGAGCTCCATCTGCCCGGCGCATTGACCGACGAGCAGGAGCGGGTGTGCGACATCATCCTGCGCACGGTGATGCAGGGACTGACGGATATAGAACAAAGCTACCCGAAGCAAGTTCGGGTCCTATGCAAAGAATGGAGGAAACACCATGTTGAAAATGAATCTCCAGCTGTTCGCGCATAAAAAGGGCGTTGGTAGCTCGCGCAACGGCCGTGATAGCCACTCCAAGCGTCTGGGCGCCAAGCGCGCCGATGGCCAGAACGTGCTGGCCGGTAACATCCTCTATCGTCAACGCGGCACCCGCATCCATCCGGGCCTGAACGTGGGCATCGGCAAGGATGACACGTTGTTTGCGTTGGTGGACGGCGTGCTGCGCTTCGAGCGTTTGGGACGTGACAAGAAGCAGTGCTGCGTCTATCCCACGGCGGCCCAGGAGACTGCCGCGCAGTAACCCTACAGCAATGAACCCGCTGGTGGTAAGCGCAAAGCGCTCCGCGGCGGGTTCTTTTTTTACCGATTGCTGGAAGGCCTTTCCGTTACGGAAAAGTCCGGGCCGATGGGCAGAGCGGAACACCATGCTGATACGAGTCCTTTTTGATCTCGCACAATAGATCGCCAGGGTTTGTCACCTGGCTAGGGGTCAAAGCAGGCGTAGTATAACAGGCATTTCGTACGCGCGGAGGGGGAATGGCGCTTGCGATCCCTCTTGCAATCTTGCGCGACCAATCCTGTTGCGGGCGGATGCTGCGGTGTGAAGGAGTGGGCATATGATCGGCGCGCTGATCAACTGTGGGGCCATCTTGGTGGGGTCGGGTTTGGGGGTACTCATGCGGGGCGGCATTTCGGCCCGGTTTCGCGACACGCTGATGCAGGGGCTGGCCCTGTGCGTAATCCTGATCGGTATCCGGGGTGCGATCCAGACCGGCGACGTGATGGTGCCCATCCTATGCATGGTGGCGGGTGGCCTTATCGGCGAGGGCATCAACATCGAGCGGCGTCTGGACGCCTTGGGCAAGATGACGGAAGCGCGTCTGGCGGGGGGCAAGGCCGGTGAGACCGGCGGTACCTTTGCCCAGGGATTCGTCACCGCCAGTCTGGTGTTTTGCGTGGGGGCCATGGCCATCGTGGGTTCCCTGGATTCCGGCTTGCGGGGGGATCACACCACGGTGATCGCCAAATCGGCCATCGATGGGGTCAGCGCGGTGATCTTTGCCTCCACCATGGGGCCTGGTGTGGCCATGTCAGCGCTGGCTGTGTTGGTGTATCAGGGGCTGATCAGCCTGTTCGCCCAGCAGGTGAGCGGTCTGCTCACCCCGGAGGTGATCCGGGAGATGTCGGCGGTGGGCGGGCTATTGATCATCGGTATCGGTTGCAACATCCTGGGGTTCATCAAGATCCGGGTAGGGAACCTGCTGCCCGCCATCTTTTTGCCCATCGCTTGTCTGCCGTTTTTGCAATGGATCACCCAGCTGTTCTAAGATGACGCGAGGAGGGATCCCATGTCCTTGTCCCAGGGTAAGCGCGGCGACACGTTGCTTTCCATCTTACGGGGCCTGCGGGGCAATGCCCGGGCCTGTGTGTTCACCGAACCGTTGTGGGGGATCCCGGCTTATCTATACATGCCCTTCGCGTCGCTTTACATGTCGACCTTGGGGCTTTCTGACGCGTCTATCGGTCTGGTGGGCACGATCTTTTTGCTGTCGTCCATGGTGTTCTCGCTGTTATCCGGCGTGCTGACAGACAAACTGGGGCGGCGGTTTTGCACCTTTTGGTTCGATCTGATCGCTTGGTCGGTGCCCACGCTGTTGTGGGCGCTGGCAAAGGGTCCAGCTTGGTTCATGGCCGCGGCCTTTTTCAACGGATCCATGCGCATTACCTCCAACTCCTGGAACCTGCTGCTGATCGAGGACGAAGAGGAGAGCGGCCTGGTCAAACTGTACACCCTGGTGAATATGGCGGCCAACATTTCGGCGGTGGCCATCCTGCTCTCCTATCCGCTGGTGCACCATTTTGGGCTGGTGAATACGGTGCGGGGCATGTACAGCTTCGCCGTTCTCTCCATGACCGCAAAGTTTGTGATCCTGTATGTCATGAGCCACGAAACCCGTATCGGCAAGGCGCGGATGGAGGAGACCCGGCATCGCACCATCGTGTCGCTGCTAGGGGAAAACGCCGCCATTCTGGGACGCATGCTGCGCACCCCCAAGGTGATGCTGACCATTGGCGTGCTGGCCTGCTTTATGGGCAGTAAGTCGCTGACGGACACCTTCTTTCCGCTGTTGGTGACCGGACGGACGGGACTGCCGGGGGAGACCTTTGCGCTGTTTTCCGCCGTCAAGTGTAGCGTCATGGTGCTGGGAGCGCTATGGATCGCGCCCAAGGTATCCTCGGACCGATTCAAGCACCCGCTGTTGCTGTGCCTTGGGCTCCAAGTGCTGGCGAAGCTGCTGTTGATCTGCATGCCCCAGGGAGCGTTGTGGCTGGTATGGCTGGCTACGGTGATCGAAGCGGTTTCCCTGTCGCTTCTCAATCCGCTGACCGATACGCTGCAGATGGTGTGCATGGATGTCCAAGAGCGGGCGCGGGTGTTGGCGGTATTCTATGCCATCGTGCTGTCGCTCACGGCGCCGCTGAGCTATATCGGCGGGCTGTTGTCCGACGTGGACCGCGTGCTGCCTTTTGTGCTGACCATCGCGCTGTGCATCGGCGCGTCGGTGTGCGGGATGGGGCTGTGGCGGCAGAATCAGCGGCAGGATGGGGACAGAAACGCGCCGATACGCCGGAGTGCCTCCGCTGGGGGCGAGTCTTCGCTATAGGCGCCCGACAGGAGGGCGTGCAGCTGCTCCCCGTCGGGCGACGGTGCGCTTCAACGGTCGAACGTATGGTGCGCAATGTGCCCGGCAGACGCTCCTGCAGGTAGGCGGCGCGTACCGGTTGCCGATCTCCTTCATGCCGATCAAGGTATCCACAGTGACGTCGATGCGATCGGCTGCCTCTTCCTGCGTCATTCCCTTTTCCATCCGGAGCGTCTTTCAGTTTTTAGCGATATACAAAGCGATCCCTCCCTTGCCCGTTTGCGCTGATCGTCATCAAATCAGTGCCGCGCAAGAGAGGGATTGTTGTTGATCGTCGACCCGGGGTTGGACGGGAGGATCAGTAGGTCCCCTCTGTCCCCAGCACCTTGCCGCCGTCGTCGGCCTTGTGGCGGCTGGTGGCGATGCGCTTTTGTAACTCGGTCAGAAACAGCCCCTCGTCCAGGGGGAGGGTTACGGTCTGATCCAGCCAGCTGGACAGGTGCATGGCGTTGGACAGGGTCAGCCCCCGGATGCCTTCTTCGCCCGGCGCTACCAGGGGCGTACCCAGTAGAATGGCCCCGGCAAAGGCCTTGAGCACGCCGGTGTGCTGCGGGTTCTCCCCATCGGTTTCCACGATGGTCTCGGTCTTTTCCGGTTCGCCAAAGCCGCCCTTGTAGGTGGCGGAGAACTCTTTTTCACCCATGGACAGCTTGGTCATGGTCAGCACGCCGTTTTCCGCCACCAGCTTTCCACCGTCCATCAGGATCTCGAACCGATTGGTGCCGGGGGTGTCGCCGGTGCTGGTGATGAACACGCCGGTGGCGCCGTTGGCATAGGTGGTGTAGCAGGTTACGTCATCCTCCACCTCGATATCGTGCCATGCGCCCTCCCGGCAAAAGGCACGCACCGTGGTGGGCATGCCGCAGATCCATTGCCACAGATCCAGGTTGTGGGGGCACTGGTTCAACAGCACGCCGCCGCCCTCCCCGGCCCAGGTGGCCCGCCACGCGCCGCTATCATAATAGCTCTGGCTGCGGTACCAGTCGGTAACGATCCAAATGCAGCGTTTGATCTCGCCCAGCTCGCCACCGGAGACGATCTCCCGCATTTTGCGATACAGGGCATTGGTGCGCTGATTGAACATGATGGCAAAGACCCGGCCGCTGCGGGTTGCGGCCTCGTTCATCTCCTGCACGGCTTGGGTATAGACGCCGGCGGGCTTTTCGCATAGCACATGCAGGCCCTTGGCAAAGGCGGCCTTGGCCAGCACGGGGTGGTCGTAATGGGGCGTGGCAATGAGCACGGCATCCACTGTGCCGCTGTCGATCAGCTCCGTGCCCTCGGTAAAGCAGGTAACGGCCTCGCCACCCGGTAACGACTTGACAAAATCCCGCTGCGAGGCGCGACGGTCCGCGATGGCCGTCAATGTCATACCGGGAATATCGCCGCCCAGGATGCTCCGGGCGTGGGTGGAGCCCATGTTGCCCACGCCGATGATGCCCATGCGTACGGTTTGCATCGTGATGTCCTCCTTATTATCTCTACGTCTTAAGCAAAAGAACGGGTCAGGAACCGGTACACCTCGTCGTTCCAGTCCGGTAAGCCTTCGTGGCCAAAGTCGGGGTACAGGATCATCTGCTTAGGGGCTGTGATCTTGTTATAGGCCGCGAACTGCGTGGAGGGGGGGCAAATGGTATCCATGAGCCCCGTGGCCATGAGGACCTCCGCCCGGATCCGGGGGGCCAGGTGTTGATTGTCGATATAGCCCAGCTTGGTAAAAATCTGCAGCTCCCGGGCGTGTTGGGGATCGAACCAGCGGAAGAACTCCCGCAGTTCCTGATAGGCATCCTTGGCCAGGTCCATCTCCCACACCCGCTGATAGTCGCACAGGAAGGGATACATGGGGGCGGCTCGGCGGATACGGGGTTCCAGCGCGGCGCAGGCCAGGGTCAAACCGCCGCCCTGGGAGCCGCCCGTGGCGCAAACCTGGTCGGCGTTGACCTCATCAAAGCCCATGACGATGTTTGCCAGTTGTGCCGTGTCCAAAAAGATATCCCGCATGAGCAGCTTTTTGTCGTCGGGATCGTCCAAGCCGCGGACGATCTGGCCCCGCATGGTCCCGCCCTGCACGCCGCCAACGTCCTGGGACAGGCCGGCCTGGCCGCGGCAATCCAGGGCTGCCACACAAAAGCCGCTTTGGGCAAACGGCAGTTTGCTCTGCCAATCGCCGCAGTTGCCGGTGTAGCCGTGGAACATGAGCACGGCGGGGTAGGGTCCTTGCCCGGTGGGGCGCAGGTAACGGGCATGGATTCGCGCCCCGTGCACACCGGTAAAGTACAGATGGAAGCACGCCACGCCGGGGGCGGAAAAGTCCGCGGGTATTAACTCGATCTGCGGATCTATGGCCCGCATTTCAGCCAGCGAATCGTCCCAATATGCGTCGAAGTCCGCAGGGCGAGGGTTGATGCCACGATAGTTCCGGAGATTGTCTAAGGCCATGTCCACCAAAGGCATGGGAACACCTTCCTTCTGTATGGTTGATCGTCAGTTCGACGCCGGGGCGGGGGAATCCTTGCACCTTTCCAAAAAAGTGGGTGCAATGGCCGTCACATTGTAGTATGATAGCGGCCATAAGGGGGCGCGATGATGCGAGTACTGTTGTGCGGGTTTGAACCCTTCGGCGGGGAGTCGGTGAATCCGGCGCTGGAGGCTGTCCGGCTGGTGCCGGAAGGGCTGGCGGGCATGGAGATCACCAAGCTGACGGTGCCCACGGTGTTTGGCACGGCCATGGATGTGGTGGCGGCGGAGGTGGCCCGGTTGCGGCCCGACGCGGTGCTGTGCGTGGGGCAGGCCGGTGGTCGCGCGGCGGTGACGGTGGAGCGAGTGGCCATCAATGTGGACGATGCCCGGATCGCTGACAATGGAGGCGACATCCCCGTGGATCGCCCCATTGTGCCGGGTGGCCCGGCGGCCTATTTTGCCACCGTGCCCGTCAAGGCCATGGTGGCGGCCATCCGGGCCGAGGGTTTGCCTGGGGAGATTTCCAACAGCGCGGGCACCTTCGTGTGCAATCACCTGCTGTACGGGGTGTTGCACCTGGCCCATACAACGTGCCCGGCTATGGTGGCGGGCTTTGTTCACGTGCCCTTTCTGCCGGCACAGGTGACGGAACGGGTGGCCCCCAGCATGTCTCTGGATCATATCGTATCGGCCCTGTGCGCCGCCCTGGGCGCCATGGGGCGACAATCAAAGGAGTGCGTAGCGACATGAGCACCAACCAGCCGACAATTTCCCTGCGGGGTTTGACCAAAATGTACGGCAAGGCCCGGGGTATCCTGGATGTATCCTTTGATGTGGGGGAGGGCGAGCTGTTCGGCTTCATCGGCCCCAACGGCGCTGGCAAGTCCACCACCATCCGCACCCTGCTGGGGTTGATCCATCCTACGGCCGGCAGCGCGACGGTTTTTGGCAAAGATATTGTAACGCATGGGACGGAGATTCGCCGAGAGATCGGATATCTGCCCAGCGAGGTCTTTTATTACGAGGACATGCGGGTCATGGACTTGCTGCAATATTCCGCCAAATTCTATGGAAAGCGGTGCGATACCCGCATGCAAGCCCTGTGCAACACCCTGGAACTGGACCCCAAGCGCAAGATCACCGACCTGTCTTTTGGCAACCGCAAAAAAGTGGGCATCGTACAGGGCTTGCTCCACGAGCCCAAGCTGATCATCCTGGACGAGCCCACCAGCGGTCTGGATCCACTGATGCAACATGCGTTTTTCGATCTGATCGCCCAGGAGAACCGGCGGGGGGCAACGGTGCTGTTTTCCTCCCATATCCTTAGCGAGGTGCAGCGCCTGTGTCACCGGGTGGCCATTATTAAGGAAGGCCGCGTCATTCGACTGGAAACCATGGAGCAGTTGCGCCGCAGCAATACCAAGCGGGTGCGGGTGGAACTGGCGACGGAGGGTGACCTGCAGCGGATGACCACGGACCTGAACCAACGGATGGGCAGCGACATCAGCGGCCACGAGGGGGAAGGGGGCACCCTGTCCTTCCTGTTGAGGGGGGATCTCAACCCCTTGCTGGGGCTGCTGTCCGCCTACAATATCGCCAACCTGGAGATCACCGAGCCGGACCTGGAAGAGATCTTTTTGCACTACTACGAAAAGGAGCAGAGCCTATGATCATCTTCCGGCAGGAGTTGCGGGTTCAGGGCCGCAGCACGGTGGGATGGGTTTGTGCTCAGGCGGCGGCCTTGGTGGTGTTTCTGGGCATTTACCCCACCTTTATGCAAGCGAACGACGCGCTGAACACCCTGGTGCAGGGAATCGGTAAAGCGGCGGGCGGCATGGCCCTGCGGATGCTTGGCATGGAATCCCTGCTCAATCCCGGCGTGCTTGGGTACTATTGTTTTTTGATGATGTACCTGGTGTTTGTGGGGGCGGTGCAGGCCATGTTGCTGGGCATGTCGATGCTGACCCGGGAGCGCCGGAACAAAACCGCGGATTTTTTGTACGCCAAACCGGTGAGCCGCTTGTCCATCCATCTGCAAAAGCTGGGGGCGGGCTTGGCGCTGATCCTGGTCACCAACGCCGTATTTCTGCTGGCGACCCTGGGGAT
>JAVBUS010000294.1:0-4360 GCA_031555125.1 Eubacteriales bacterium
AAGCGCCTTGCGCAGGGCGAAGGCGATAAACACCAGTATCACCATGGACAACAGGGTCAGCATCCACGTGCGACCCGCCAGGATGCTAAAGGCCGCGCCGGTGTTCTGGGCATAGGTCAGGTGCAGCACATTGGGCCACAATCGATAACTGACCCCCGGCGTCACCAGCCAATCTACGATGGCGACTTTGCTGATGCGATCCACCACGAAGGCCAGTATGCCCACCCAAACCGTCTTGACCATGATGCCCTCCTGCGGTGCAGTATCGCGGGACTACCGCTTGCTTAAGTTCTCTTGTACGATGCGCACGATGTCCGCCACATATCGGCCGATGATGGGCATGTTCTCCACCGTAATGCGCTGGAGAAGCGCGATCATGATCGCGCCCAGGATGGTAAAACCAACCGCCATGCCAAAACCGCGTGCGACACCTGAAAGAAAGTTGACCCAAATCAAGCGCCAACGATCATTCAGATATCGCATATATTCCGTCAATTGCAACCGTTCCAGCGACAGGCACAGTTCCTGTACCCTACGCGCCAGTCTGGCTTCCTGCCGCGAGGAAGCGGCCTCATCCTGTTGCGAATTGGTGGGACACACAGCAAGCCCTCCTTTGAGACTCCCCCCTGCCTTGGCAGGAGCTTAGCCTCCCCGGAAAGCCCACCGGGCATGCGCATCGTTCTATTTCGCGAACAGTTCAGTCTCGCCCTTGAGGATATGGGCCTGATCGTCCACCAACCGCTGGAAACGGGCGCGATAGTCCGAAGCGGCGGCACGCAAGGTGTCCATTTCGTCGTTAAGCTGCTCCACCTCGTGTCGCGCATTGCCGACCAGGGACTCTGCCTGACGCTTGGCATCGCCCACCATTTCCTCCGCACGGGCGTGGGCGTTGGCGATGGTTTCGTCGCAAACACGCTGCGCGTTGACCAGCAGGTTCTTGACACTCTCCTCCTGGAAGGTGCTGGGTGCGGCGGCAACCGGTACAGCCTTGGGCGTATGGGTCGGCTGCGTGGATGCTGCGGCCAAGCGGGCGCTCAAGTCGGCGATTTGGTTTTCCATCTCTTCAAGTTCGTCGGCGACTTCGTCCAGGAACTCGTCAACTTCATCCTGATCATAACCATGCGCCTTGACCTTGAACTCCTTCTCCCCGATCATTTGGACGGTGACAGCCATCTGCAATGCCCTCCTTGTGACAATCTTTGGTGATCTAAAGCCGGTTGCCCAGCTGAACACGTTACTTTTCTAGTAGAAACACGATACCCATGCGACCCTTTGGTGTGGGCCGCGTCTCCGCGATGCGCAGTCTGCCCATGCCCCGGGCAGAAATCATTGCCCCCTGGGCCAGTACAAAATCCGCTCGCTCCTGTGGTACATGGTTCACCAATACCTTACCCTGGTGAATCAGTTCCTGCGCTTGGGCCCGGGACAGGTTCCATCCCGCCGCCAATACCGCATCCAATCGCAGGGAGGCCACCGTATCCCGCCGGGTAGCGGTCTTTGGCTGTGGCAAGGGCGGCTCGCCTTGCAACAAGGTGGTACGCAAGGTGGCGCGGCCCGCCTGGGTCAGGGAGTCGGTCAGATACTCGGCGATCTGTGGCAGCGACGCGCAGTAGGCATCGCCCTCAAACACCAGGATGTCGCCCAGCTTTTCGCGCTCGATGCCCTGCCCCATCAGCGACCCCAGCAGATCCCGATGGGTTAGGTTTGCATAGCGTGCGTTCCATTGGCAATGGAGCCACACCATGGGCCACACGCCATCCGCCGGTGCCTCGGTACTATCGCAGAAGCAGGCGATGCGTCGTTCCGCATCGGCGTATCCGCCCCACAGATGCAGGTGAACCCGCTGAGCCTGCGCTACCATGCGCGCTTGCTCGGCCTGCGCTGGATCCAGAAAGGAAGTAAACACGGCTTGTCCCGTTCGTTCGGCCCGCTGGGCCGCATCCGCCAACCTGGCCGCCAGGTAAGGATCCTTGTTGGACATCAGTGGACCAGCCCCCATAAAAAGGCGGACGCCAGTTCCAGCAACGCAAAGGCCACTACGGGCGCCCACAACCCGCCGTTAAGCTTGTGGGTACTGCGGAAGATCATTTTGCGAATGGGCACCAAGAAGGGATCGGTGACGCGGGTCAGCAGTTTCATGACGGGTGTGCGCGGCTCCAGGAAAAAGGACAAAAGGAAGTAAGCCACCAGCACGCCTTCCGCCAAGCGAATCGCCCATTGGATCCCCAAGACCACCTGATACCAGACCTGGGACATCTCATGTGCTCCTTATCCGCGATTGGCGGCGGCAAATTCGGACCGGAATCCCTGGGTTGTGCCCTGGTTGTTGACCACGTCCACATTGTTGGGGGCTAGCAAATACACCCGGTGCGAAATCTTGGCCATGGTGCCCCGCAAAGCAAACGATGCCCCTCCCAGCATGTCGATGATCCGCTGGGCGCGTGGATCTTCCAAGGGCTCCATCTTGATGAACACCGACTTGCCTTCCAGCAGGGCATTGATGATCTCCTGGCAGTCTTCCATAGTGCGCACACAGACGATGATTTCGCTGTGCTTGCTCCGGGTTGCTCCCACGTCCTCACCCCGGGGCATCTGCACGACGTTGTCCGGGGGCCGCTTACTGCGCTGATTGTTCCCAAAAAGCGAAACGGACGGCGGTACTTCCTCCTGCGTCTGTACCGGCCGGGCAGGGCCCGCAGGCTGGGGACGAGGCTGATAATAGGCCTCTTCCTGCGGATACTGGCGCTGTCCGCCTGCCCCGCGCGGCGGCGCGTACTGCTGCTGTTGGTGAAAGGGGATCGGCGCGGGTTGCTGATACCCGCCATCGCCGTATCCATCGTCATACCCGGCATCGTAGCCGCCCCCGGCATAGGGATCGCCCTGGTATCCGTAAGGATCATAATCCGGTGATTGTTGCGGCAAAATGCCGATAAACCGACCAATCTGCTTGATGGAGTCCTTGAGGGCCATGCTGTCGCCTCCTACAATGATGGGCTAACGGGCGCGCCTGGTGCGCGCGACCCAAATATCGCTGAACCGATGCGGACAATGGTTGCGCCTTCTTCTGCCGCCACGCGATAGTCGGCGGACATGCCCATGGACAAGTGGAGCATCGGGACGCCGGCGATGCCGCGTTTCTGCAGCGCATCAAACCGCTGGCGCATATCCCGGAAGTACGGACGTAATGTGTCGGGATCGGTGGCCACGGGCATCATGGCCATCAGTCCCTCGATGGCCAACCCAGGGCTTCCCCCATACTGGCGCAGAAAATGCTCCAGCTCGTCCGGCGCTATGCCCGCCTTTTGTGTCTCACCTGCGATGTTGACCTGGACCAGTACCGGCACGCGGCGCGAAACAGCGCACGCGGCGACATCCAGTGCATCCGCCAATGCGGGTCGGTCAAGCGAGTGTACTAGGCATACGTCCTCTATTATATATTTTAGTTTGTTAGTTTGCAACCGTCCAATCCAATGTAACCGAAAATTCGCATCGATGCAGGGCTTTTTCGCTTGCCATTCCTGTGTTCTGCTCTCGCCAATGTCCCAAAGGTTGGTGCCGCGCAGGGCGTTAACGGCTTCGGGCGGCTGGGTCTTCGATACGGCCAATATCTGCGGTGGACGCGAAAAGCGGCGTGATGCATGCAATAACTCGGTCTGGATATCCCTCACACGTCGAATGATCTCCGTCGGCGTGTCCGCCGCCGGCCAGCTGTGCTCCGCCATGCCCCGACTCCCTTCCGCTCCTGTTATTTTTCATTAACGCCTCAATAGGTCAGTACACGCTGCCCATCCTGCAAGGTTCCCTCGATGGTGGGTTGCACATACGCGTTCTGCCCATCGGTGGAAAGCAGCTGTACCGGCACGTAGGCACCGCTGCCATCAGCCAGGGTCACCCCCTGGGGGTATTGCCCCATGCTGTGCAATGCCGATGTCGGCACCACCAAACCGGAGATGGACTCGCCCACCGCTGCACGGCAAGAACGGATGTTGAGCACCGGGCGCACGTCGGCGTCCACGTCCATGCGTACCAGGGTGTCACCCCCGGCAATGGTAGAGGATCGCACCACCGCGTCCACCAAGAATCCCTCGTATCCCTCCAGCTTCACTTTGTACCGCGCCCCCTCGATGGGGTGCCAGTTCCGGTCGGCACTGAGCACCAGGATGTACCAGTGTCCCGGCACCACGATGCGGTAGATTGGCTGGCGTCCCCTGGCCACCAGGTCGGTCTCGATGGATTGTCCGGCAAGTACGCTGCGGGTTTGGGCGATGGTAAGGTCGTTAAATGTCTTGCCGTTGACCCGCCGTTCATATCCGTCGGTATAAAAGCTGACGATGCCATCCTGGACCGCCACAGAGGGACG
>JAVBUS010000228.1:0-4045 GCA_031555125.1 Eubacteriales bacterium
GTGGCTGGACTGCACCGGGGAACCACCCGTGTTCATGAGCAGAAAGCAGCCCGTACCATAGGTGTTCTTCATCATACCCGGTGTATGGCAAGCCTGCCCAAACAGGGCCGCCTGCTGATCCCCCGCCATGGCTGCCAAGGGAATGGGCTTGCCCAAAATGGCCGGATCCAGCTCACCGATCACCCCGGAGGTGTCCACCACCGTGGGCAGCACGGCCCGGGGAATTCGCAATGCCCGCAGCAACGTTTCATCCCAGTCCAATGTATGGATGTTGAGCAGCATGGTGCGGCTGGCGTTGGACACGTCGGTCACGTGAGGATGACCGCTCACCAAATTCCATGCCAACCATGTATCCACGGTGCCAAAACATAATTCCCCGGCCTCGGCCCGCTGGTGCAAGTCCAGGGTGTCCAACAGCCACGCCAGCTTGGTGGCGGAAAAGTACGCATCCGGGATCAGCCCCGTGGTATGGCGAATATGCTGTTCCAGGCCACTCTGCCGCAATTTTTCTACATAGGGTGCGGTACGGCGGCACTGCCAGACGATCGCATTGTGCACCGGACGTCCGGTCTCCCGCTCCCACAGGACCGTCGTCTCCCGCTGGTTGGTAATGCCGATGGCAGCAATGGCCTCCACCGGCACCGAGGAAGCCCGCACCGCCTGTCGCAGCGATTCAGTCTGGGACTCCAGGATGGCGATCGGGTCATGCTCTACCCAACCAGGCTGCGGATAGATCTGGGGAAACTCAATGCTGTGTTGTGCCTTCACTCGGCCCTGCCCATCAAACACCACCGCCCGCGAACTGGTTGTCCCCTGGTCCATGGCTACCACGAATTGCTCCACAAGACACACCCCTCTCATCAAAGAGACGGAACGCAAATGCATTCCGTCTCCTACATGTACACGTGTTAGCGAATGCGAATGCCGTACACCTTAGGCTCAGCGGTACCCACAACGATCATATCCTTATATGCAGCCGGGGATCCATTGATCGCACTGCCCAACTGCACGATATCGATGAGACCGCCTGTGAAGCCGTCCAACAAGCGCAACTGCCCCAGGGAGTCGCCCTGGATGACGTAGGACTTGCCTTCCGGCGTATAGATCGCCAACGGCGCACTGCTGGTGATGTTCTCCAACGGGTGATCCCAGACGATCTCGCCGGTTTCTTTGTTGAGCGCTATCACGGTACCGCCATCGCCATCGGTGGCGCGGTCCACCGTAAAGATCACCAGATCATGGATGTCGCCCTGGCCCACGATGGGCGCGCTGGCACCGTTGCGGAAACCCGACTTGGTGCCGGTCTTGACGCCGGTTTCCCACATGATCTCACCGGTCAAGGCGTTCAGGCGGCGCAGATAGGATTTGCCATTGGCACCTTGCACGCGCACGCCGGTACCGGTGTACAGTGCCAAACCGCCGTTGGGCAGTTCCTCCAGCGCGATGGCCGCATCGGTGTTATCCTTGACCTTGGCGATCCACACACAGGTCATGGTTTCCACATCCACACACTGCAGGAATCCCGCGCCGTCGGCGATGAACACGTAGTTACCGTACATGGCCACGCTGGCCTCAATGGTAAAGTCCTTGTTCTTGGGCACCGAGTACTTGTATGCCACGGTCTTGGGATCCATGGTCACCGTAGCGGTGGCCTTGTCCAGTTTCGTATTGAGGGCGATCGTATACAGCAGACCGTTTCCGCCTGCGTAGATCAATGTCTTGGAGTTGGGCTCCATGATCGGGGAGCTGTACACCGACGCTTCCTGCTGCATCACAGCCTTGGTGTTTTTGCCATCCTCATAAAACAAAGGCATTTGGTCGATGAGGCTAAAGGCCCGCATGCCCACTTCCTCGGCTTTGTACTTCTCCTTAGCGATTCCCTGCACCGCAAAGATCACCGGCACACCGCGGGGATCGATGGCGGCCGTTCCTTCAAAAGGCTTGCCCGCATCGATGGGATCGCGGGTACGGGTCCCGTCCGCCAAGTCAAAAAAGTAAATCTTGCCGTCCCGGGTCGGGTAGATGGCTTCCACAAGGTCCTGCTTATCTTTTTTAATGGGCAGGAGGTTCATCATCTCCCGGGCTTCCTTAGGCCAACGTACCAACAGCGGCTGCCCGGTCCAGCCAATCCCGGCATAATCGCCGTTGACGTTGGTGCGGGCACCCCAAACGATGTCCAACTTTTGATCCTTCACCGCCGCAGTGCCAAAGGCAGCATTCTGCCGCTGGGGCCCCATGCGGTACGTCAGTACCCCGATGCGATCCCCATAGGCCGTGGGATTGCTCATAAAGATGCGCTGATCCGACGAGATATTGCGGGCATAGCCCTGTTTGTGTTCCTGCCCGTCCGCCAATACGGACGTGGCAATCTTCACCTTTTCAGGCAACACCTCCGCCGCCGGCTGGATCTGGGAGATCTTGTACGGCGTCGGAGAGGGTGAAGGCGTCGGCGTGGGCGTCGGTGTCGGCGTGGGGGTCGGCGTCGGTACTGGCGTGGGCGTAGGGGTCGGCGTCGGCACCGGGGTCGGCGTAGCCGGCTCCGGCGTAATGTTCGCCGCGATGGCCGCCTGTTGCTGCTCCGGCGACACAATGCGCACCCGCACGGGGGACGCCGTGGTGTTCAGCGCGCCGTCCCGTCCGGCATACACATAGACGGAACCATCATAGGGTAGATCGAACTTGGCGGGCATGATGGCCACCAGCTCCGCGCCATCCTTGTCCTGGAAGATCGAAGAAATCCCGTCGTTGGGGAACTTGGTGACAAGATTGCCGCTCATGTCCTTGATCTGAATATTGTTGACCTCGGGCGTCACCCGGACGGTAAACACCACGGTATCTCCCGGCGCGGCGGTGGAAGGCTCCGCTTCAACACTGATCACACTAAGGGTGGATGTGTCGGCCACCGGCGGCTTAGTCCCGGGCAACACCGAGGAAACCCAGGTCGTCACTGAATCCTTCGCCTGCAGCATTACGTCCTTGGCCGCAGGGACAAAGAACCATGCCGCACCGCCTGCCGACACAATCAGCAACAGCAAACAAACGAATATCAGCAAACCGCGATGCTTGCCGCGCTTGCGACCGTCAAAGTCATCATACCCCTCGTAATCATACTCCTCGTCGTCCACGTCGTCATCATAGACGTCCTCCGGCGGGTAGTATGCCTTGCGCGGCGCCGTCTGGGGGCGTTGGGGCGCTGCGGCTTTCACCGGCGCACCACCGCGCTGGGGTTGCGGTGCCGTCCGGGTCACCGGCGTCACCATCCGCGTCGGGCGGTCGTAACCGTCGTCGAGGGGCTTGACCGGTTGACGGGTCCGCCCCGATGGCGACTGGTGAGGCGCGGCGGCACGCTGCGCACTGGGCGCCGACGACTCCACATGCTCGTACTCGTCATCGTACCGATAGGCAGATCGATCCGAGCGACGCCTGCGTGCAGCCGGTTCGCTTTGCGGCCTATACGCGTCATACGACTCGTCGTAGGTCGTGGGGATCTCCTCACGATTGCGGCGAGCTTCTCTGTCCGCGGGTTGCTTGATCGGCTGGCGATGATCGTCCCTCAAACGTGACACCTCTTTCTGTCTACAGACGCTATCATTATACAGAAACCAACAATTTTTCTCAATCACTTTTTCTTCGCGGCGTCGAAATATTTATGCTTATTGTCACATTTTGGTGTGCCTGATAAAAAGAACGTGATTCACAGCTCCCGCCGTCACATAGAATACACTGCCCGGAACATGAAATGCCAGATTGGAGGAAGCCATCATGAGCCAATCATCTCCTTACACGCTGTTGCACGCCGTGACGCATTTTGGCATGTCCCCAGCGGGAAGCGCGCAAACATCGGTCCCCACGCACCAGGATGTACTGCAGAGCGCGGCCCGGTGGCAAGCGATGCAACATCCCGCCACACAAAGCAGCGCCGACGCACCGTCGGCCGCATCCGGTACCGGTCCCGATGCATCTCAGGATCCCACTGTCGGCCCCCGCATGCGCACCCCTCCCCCCATGTATCCCCCCACAGCATTCCCCGTTGGCATCACTTCAT
>JAVBUS010000202.1:0-4580 GCA_031555125.1 Eubacteriales bacterium
TTCCTGTGGGGTAGTTCCAATGTACTCATTGCCTCGATCAGCAACTCACTCGTACTGACGGCGATTCCAATGATTGCCGCGGCCTTTGGCCTGCCTGCCTTGTCCATGCAGCAAGATAACATCCTGCGTTTTATAGCCACCGCAATCTATTTGTTCACGTTACCGAGCATCTATCTATTGGTATTGCGGATGCCGCCGCTTCGTGGAAATCTGCCAACCCGTGACGCTTGGCTATCGGTATCCGCCTTTTGCCTTTGCGTTATCCAAAGCGGTTTTGCACAGGAGTTAACCGTGAACTCGCCCTTCCCGCCCGGCACAACGGAATACCTCTTGATTTCCGGCTCCAGCATTGTCTTCTTCATATTTTTTCTGCAAGTCATCATGCGTATATCCGCAGAGAACCAATTACTCCTGTCAGAAGTGCGCAACACCATCGCCGAGAACAATCACTTTCTCGACATGCAGTCCAACTACAAATCTCTGCTCGCATTCCACCATGCCTATCGGAACAAGCTGCAGATGCTTAATTATTACGCACATGAGGAGAGCGCCAGCGAACTGGTGCAGTACATCTCGCAACTCAGCGATGACTTCCACATGTCCAACACCTCCCTGCAAACGCCCAATGTGGTGCTCAATGCCATTGTTGGCACCAAAATCGCTTTGGCCAAACAGCGGGGAATCGATATCCAATTGGATCTTCAGGCTGTGCCTAAAGTCGTGACGCTGGATGATCTCCAACTGAGTATCATACTGGGCGCCATGTTGGACAATGCCATCGATGCCTGCGTGCAAATGCCCGAGGGGCGGCCGCGTTGGGTCCGCGTGCATGCCGACATGACGCCGGAGCGTTTCGTGTTTCAGGTGCAGAACAGTTGCATTGGGGAGTACCGGTACGCCAACGGCGTGCTCCAAACCACCAAAAGCGGACTGGGCCACGGCGTAGGCCTCGCACGCACCCGGGATATCCTGTCCAACAACAAGGGGTATCTAACGATCTCCCCGGAACCCGACAACTTTGAGGTAACCGTCTATTTGCCCTATCATGCGGAGCCCACCAACGTATAGGCGATGCCTCCACGCACCCCGACGGCAAAGGAGTGACCCTCATGCAGTACAAAAAGATGCTGGACAGCATCACGGATCGCGTTGTATCCAGCGGTGCGCTTTCCCCGGAGCAGGCCACTGTTTTCGCATACGGGCTGGACAGCGCTTTGTCCTCCGTGATGTCCTACGGTGCACTGCTGTGTATCGGTTTGCTCATGGGGCAATGGTCCGCCATCCTCCTGTGGCTACTTTCCTATACCTTGCTGCGGCAGCGGGCAGGGGGGTATCACGCCACCACGCGGCTGCGCTGCTTTCTTATGTCCCAACTACTGGGCATTGCCATGCTGCTGCTGGTTCGAGTCTTGCCGTTATGGTCCTGCTGGCTGCTGGCGGTGCCCAGTGTCGCGGCGGTATGGTGGTTAGCCCCCATCCAGCATCCCAACCACCTGCTCAACACAAAAAGACGCGCCAAGCAGCATCTGCTAGCGCGTATCATCGTTTGTGTGGAGTTTATGCTGGTCGTCTGCGCGTGGTGGGTGTACCCATCCGCTGCGGTGCCCATCGCCCTAGGGATGTTCGCGGCCTGCCTGATGATGGGCATTGCCGCCGTGCTCTATCGGGACGCACAGGCACTGACCCCCGGCGCTTGATCCCTATACGAACTGTTGAAACATACCGTACAGAAACGGCACGTTATATCCCTCGCCACGATACGCGTGCAGCATCAGCTTGGCACGCAGACACAGGGAGCCGACGAACAGGCCCACGCCGATCACCCACACGAGGCCCTTGAGTACACCGCCAATAAGAGGCACCCACCCCAACAACGTGCCCACCAACCCCAGCAGCACAATACACACCGCCGTCAACAGAAACAGTCCTGCGGATTGCACAGCATACTGGCGGATGAAGCGATTGCGCTGCTCCGCAAATGCAAAGAATAGTCCGAGCAGACCGCTGGCCGCGCTGAGGGTGCCCACCAGATTGATGGTGGCATTGTTCGACAGCACGGGCAGCGGTTCTTTGGGTTCCCGCGCCGACCATTGAGGCCGCCAGGCTCCGCGCTCCTCCTGCTCGTATGCCGCGTCGTCTTCCTCTTCCGGCTCTTGGTACAGCGGATCCTCGTAGATGGGCTCCTCTTCGTAGTATGGCTCTTCCTCTTGGGAAGCAGGCTGATCGTCGTATACTATGGGTTCATCCTGGTACGCATCGTCATATCTCCTGCGATTCACAATGTCCCCTCCTTCTTGCCCGGCCTATTGTTTGGCGCCCTTGGTCCCCTGGCGGCCCTGCTGATAGCCCTGCAGGATCGTGGAGTCAAAGGCAAACACGTTGCGATGCTTAGCACCGTAGGCTTGGAATGCGTACTCCACCATCTGTTCCAGCAGAGCGGGGTAGCTGACACCGCCCTCGGTCCACAGGTAGAAGGCCAAGGAACCGGGAATGGTATTGATTTCGTTGATGTACAGGGTACCGTCCCCCGCCAGCATCATGTCCACCCGAACCACGCCCTTGCCGTCCAGCAACCGGAACGCTTCGGTGGCCAGGCGCTGCGCCTCCTGGGTCTTCTCTTGACCAATGGGGGCCGGGACACGCCGGGCCAGGGATTCCATACCCTTGCTGCCGCCCTTTGCACTACGCAAATACTTGTCCTGATAGGTCAAAAACTCTTCAGTAGACACCGGCATCTCGCACACCGAGGCCCGCACGTTCTCGCCAAAGCCCAGGACGGAGCAGTTGACCTCCTCCATATCCTTTACCCCGGCCTCCACCAACACCCGGCGATCAAAGGACACCGCCACATCGATGGCGCTACGCAGGCTGTCCCGATCCGTAGCCCGGGAGATGCCGATTGAGGAGCCAAGGTTAGCGGGCTTCACAAACATGGGATAGGCCATGGCATCTTCCGCCCGGGTCAGAATTTTTTCCGGGTCGCGTTCCCACGCGTCACGTAAAAACCAGATGTCCGGCACCACCGGCAGACCCGCGCCCCGCAGCAGCAGCTTCATGGCGATCTTATCCATGCCAACCGCAGAGCCCAGGACGCCGCAGGAGGTATACGGAATGTCGGCCAGTTCCAGCAGGCCTTGCACCGTGCCGTCCTCCCCATGGAGGCCATGCATCACCGGCACCGCCACATCAATGTGGGCGATAACCGGCTCCTCGTCTCGCTTGCCGCCGAACAGCCCGGCCTTCTTTTGATCTGAGGGTGGCCAGGCGATCAGATTGCCACTGCCCGTACTCACGTCGATCATACAGCGCTTCAGCCCGGTTGTGGCCGGGTCGAACCGTTGAAACAGCGCCACTTCCCGCAGCGGCGCCCCGGTGAACCATCCACCGTCCCGGCTGATGTACACCGGCACCACACGGTAACCGCCCTGCTCCGCAGCATCCATGCACTGCAGCGCGGATACCACCGATACGTCATGCTCGCAGGTGCGACTGCCGAAGATCACCGCCATCGTCAGTTGTGCCATGGGCACTCTCCCCCTTCCATGCTACTCTGCGTGGTTTTCCGGTAGATCGTTCTCGTACAATACCGTGTCCCCGGCCCGCACCAGCTTCGCCAGCAGCGCGGTGCTCTCCGCCAGACTGGCCACAATGTGCAGTTGCTCCTGGGGGAACCCTTCCGCCCGAAGGCCCGCCGCGATGGGCTCGATGCGCCGCTTGCCGATCAGGATAGCGATGTCCACGCTTTGGGCCATCTGACGGCCAAAGATCTCGTGGAGCGCGTCTTGCTCGGTCCCCAACTCCACCATACCCGGGGTGATGATGATGCGGCGGGGAGGGAACTCCTTGAGTACCTCCAGGGCCGCCTTGGCCCCGGCAGGATTACTGTTGAACGCGTCGTCGATGACGGTAACGCCGTTGCCCGTGGCCAAAAGCTGCAGGCGGTGCTCCACCGGCTCCAGTTTAGCGATGCCGGATGCCAGCTGTTCCATCGTCAGGCCCAGCGCAAGGGCCACCTCGGCACAGAGCAGCAGGTTCTGGATATTGTGTGCCCCCAGCAGCTTGGTCTGGCAAGCGATGTGCTGCCCGTCTCCATCCACCAGGTTGAACCGCGTTCCGCCGGGTCCGGCGGCCAACGCCTCTACCCGCAGGCGCTCGCCCACCAAGTGCTTATCCCGCAAGGCGCATTTTTCGTACAGGGCCTGGCAGATGGCCCCATCCTTCGCAAAAAAAGCACGCCCGTCCGCAGGCAGGGCCTCCATCAGTTCATACTTGGTAGCGGCCACCCGCTCAATGGAGCCGAAGGTCTCCAGGTGCTGCGGTCCTACAGAGGTCAGCAGGCCCACCGTGGGATGCACCAGCTCGCACATCTCCCGGATGTCCCCCACATGCCGTGCGCCCATCTCCGCGATGAACACCTCATGCTCAGGCTTGAGCTGTTCCCGGATCACCCGGGTAACCCCCATGGGGGTGTTGAAGCTGGCGGGGGTGGCCAGCACGTTGTAGCGCTCCCCCAGCAGGGTAGCCAGCAAGAACTTGGTGCTGGTCTTGCCATAGCTGCCGGTGATGCCGATGCGCAGAGT
>JAVBUS010000282.1:0-7500 GCA_031555125.1 Eubacteriales bacterium
GCACCGGCAAAGGTGACCGTCATGGGCTCCGCCACGAATACCTGCCGGAGCAATGCGCTGGCGTGAGCCGGGGGGAACAGCTTCATGACCAGCTGTACCGGTTCGGGCAGGACGCCCATGGGCACGTATAATCCGGTCAAAAAGCCGATCAGGGTGCCGACGATGGTGCTGGCGGTGGAAAAGGCGCTCTGGGTTTTGACAAAGGAGATGAGCAAGAACACGAAGGCGCTGCTGGACAGCACCGACAAGGCAATCAATCCCACCGCCTTGGCCATGCCGATGATCGGCATCCAAGCACCGCCCATCCACAGCAAGGCCGCTTCCGCCAGCACGAAGGCCAACATGGTCATCCCAAAGCCCACCGTCACCGCGCCGGCGATGTATCCGGCGATCAGGTGCGTCCGTTTGACCGGGGTGACGAAGAAATCCTTGCTGATCTTTTTGTACTGGTCATCCACCATGACACCGAAGGCCGCCAGGGTGGTGGTGACGGCCGTGACGCCCAGGATGCCCGCCATCATCCAGTGGTTGACCAGATTGCTCACGCCTTGAGCGTTGGGTAAACCGCTGCCGATGGTGTTGCGCAAAAACAAAACATAAAGCCCGAGGGCGATAAAGACCGACAGGAGGGAAAAAAACACCGAGATGCGGTCGCGGAAGTAGAGCTTGATATTACGAATCGCCAAGGATTTCATGTTTTGCCTCCCCAGTAATATGAATGAACACATCGTCCATGGTGCCGTTGAGCACCTCCAGGTTTTCGATGTTCTCGCCGCAGGCGGCGATGAGCGGTATGGTATCCCGGGTGGACTTGACCGGGATGGTAAAGACGCCATTCTTTTGCGTATAGGAGAGGAGTTTTTCCGTCAGGAAGGCGGTCAGGGCTTCCGGCTGATAGGGTTTGATGCACAGGGTATCGGAACTGTACGCTTCCTTGAGCTGCTGCGGGGTGCCCTGGGCCGTGATGACGCCTTTTTGGATGACGGAGATGGCGTCGGCCTGGGCGGCTTCTTCCATGTAGTGGGTGGT
Source organism: Eubacteriales bacterium (assembly GCA_031555125.1). GTDB lineage: Bacteria > Bacillota > Clostridia > Christensenellales > Aristaeellaceae > WQXF01. Next base: position 1,030 of record JAVBUS010000282.1, read on the forward strand.
CAGGAACACGGTCATGCCGGTATCCTTTTGCAGGGCGTGGATGGTCTCCCACACGTTTTTGCGGGTCTTGGGGTCCAGGCCGGTGGTGGGCTCATCCAAGAACAGCAGTCTGGGGGCATTGATGAGTGCCCGGGCTACGTCGGCTCGCCTGCGTTGCCCGCCGGAGAGCTTTCCATAGGGGCGCTTGAGGATGTCGCCGATGCTCAGGGCATCCACCGCACGATGCACCGCCTGGCGCAGGGCGCTACCCTTGAGGCCATAGATGGCACCCCGCAGGGAGAGGTTTTCCTCCACGGTGAGCAGCGCGTCCAACAGGCCGTCCTGGAACACGATGCCGATGGCGGAGCGGATGGCATCGTCTTCTTTGCCCAGTAGGTGGCCGTCGATGCGTACCTCGCCGCTATCGGGCTTGAGCAGCGTGGACAGGATGTCGATGGTGGTGGACTTGCCTGCACCGTTGACGCCCAGGAAGGCGAACAGTGAACCATGCTCCACCGTCAGGTCGATGCCGCGCACGGCCTTGACGGAGCCGTAAGCCTTGTGCAGGCCGGATACTTTGATCATGTTATGCATGCCGGTCTCTCTTTCTTTTCTGGATGGACTCGTTGATGCGCTCCGCATCTCTTTGCTCCTTGATGACCATGAAGCCGTACACCGCGAAGTACGTAATCAGGATCATGCCGGAGATCACGATGAACTGCTGCCAAGTGAAGGGGAACATGTTGAAAGCCAGGGAGCCCAAGCCAAAGACAACCAGGAAGATAATGGCGATGTCCAGCGCCATGCCCAGCAGCACCCCCGGCTGCAGAAAACGCTCAGAGAGGTACATGAGCACGGAGATGACTGTGGTGATGACGAGGAAGTCCAGCATGACATCGACCGTTAAGGGGGAGGCGGATCCTGCTTTTTCCAGAAGCGCATACAGCAGCATCAGTATGGTAAAGGAGATACAGTTGGTGATGGTATATTTCATGATCTGTTTCATGTGCCCACCTCCTACACGCCAAACTTTTCTTTGAACCCGGGTACGAAATGCCGATTGACAATGAGTTTTTCTTTGTTGGTCAGGGTCAGCTCCATCTTGGTGTTGAGCAGGGCGCGTACGCTGTGCAGGTGGCCGATGTTGACGATGCAGGACTTGCTGATGCGTACAAAGTCCGACTGACCCAACTGCTGCTCGACCTCGTAGAGCTTGCTCTCCAGTTCGAACACGTCCTGCTGGCAATAGGCGAAGAGGCGCTCGTCGATGGACTCGAAGTACAGGATGCTCTCCAGGGGCACCTGCTGTGTCGTGTCGCCTTTTTTGCCGTAGATCGCGAAGGAGTATAGGCGAATTTGGGCGATCAGCCGCTCCAACTTGGGATCGATAAGGGCGCATTTGATGTTGATCTCCACCTCGGAATGCGCCAGCGATTGTTCGATGGTCAGCTTCACGGTGCACCTCGTTTCTGCTGTGTTCCGGGGTGATTGTAACAGGGAATGGTTGGGCTGTAAACCGGGTGACCGGTGAGCTGCATTTTTTTGGGGGTAAGTTACAAACGGGTTCAGGCCGGACGGAGGGGATGCGATCACAACATATCGCCGTGGCGGGACAAGGCGGCCTGCCCCCGGGCATCCAGCGTGGGGGAATAATAAAGGCAACACCGCGCAAATCGGGCAGTTGTCCACACGGACCTTTTCGTGCTGCTCTATGTCGCGCTTCCGGTCGCCGTGGCGCTGCCACGGCTTCCTGCAGGCTCCTCGATCAGCGCGAAAATCTCTCGCGTGGCCAACTACTCTCCCTTGCGCGGTGTTACCCTAACACTGCAACGAACCCTATTCTTCACTCTCTTCCAGGCCCATGCCGGATAATAGCTGGGCGCTGTCGGCCTCTGGCAGTTCGGTGACGGCACGGAGCCTGCGCTGGATCTGTCGGGTACGGGTACCCACCAACACGTCCAAGTCCTTGTGGGCCTGGTCCAGGTGCTGCTGGGTGGCACGGAGTACCTGATCGAATTTGTCAAACTCGGTCTTGACGGCACCCAGGATGGCCCAGACCTCGCTGGAGCGCTTTTGGATGGCCAGCGTCTTAAAGCCCATCTGCAGGCTGTTGAGCAGCGCGGCCATGGTGGAGGGACCGGCGACGACCACCTTGTAGTCCCGCTGCAGGGTCTCCAGCAGACCCCGGCGCACCACCTCGGCATAGAGGCCCTCAAAGGGCAAAAAGAGGATGGCAAAGTCGGTGGTGGCAGGGGGCGCGATGTACCGCTGCCGGATGTCCCGGGCCGACTGGTTCAAAGCCCTGCGCAAGTCATCGGCGGCGGCCTCGATGGCTTGGGAGGAGCCGGTATCGTAGGCGTCCTGCAGGGCGGTATAGGGATCGGCGGGGAATTTGGCATCCACGGGCAGGTACACCGGGCCGTCGTCGTCGCCGGGCAAGCGAATGGCGTACTCCACCGCCTCCCGGCTGCCGGGCTTGGGGGCGTAGTTGCACAGGTATTGGTCGGGGGACAGGATGTCCTCCAGGATGGCCCCTAGCTGGATCTCACCCAGGATGCCGCGGGATTTTACGTTGGAGAGCACCTTTTTCAGGTCGCCCACACCCCGGGCCAGGGTTTGCATCTCGCCCAGCCCCTTATACACCTGCTCCAGGCGTTCGCTGACGACGCGAAAGGACTCGTTGATGCGGCTTTCCAGGGTCTTTTGCAGCTTTTCGTCCACGGTGGCCCGCATTTGATCCAAGCGCTTGCCGTTGTCCTCCTGGATGGCGGTGAGCCTGCTGTGGACGGTCTGGCGGACGCCCTCCAACTGCTCGGCATTCTGTTGCATAAAGGTGGCCAACCGCTGGTCAGAGGCCCGGATCATGGCGGCGTTCTGTTGGGCGAAGCTGTCCAATCGCTCGTTGGCACTTTGGATCATGGAGGTCATCACTTGCAGGGTCTCCATACGGCTATCCCGGGCGTCCTGCAGGATGTCTTCCCGGGTGTCCATGGCGTTTTCCAGCAGTTCGTGACGCAGGGCGTTCATGTGCGCCGCTGCCGAGGCCTGGCGCCGATCCCGGCGCAGCAGCACAAACAGGCAAAACACCAGCAGCACCAGGCATGCGCCCGCCAGCAGCGCCAGCAGTTGCGGATCGATGGTCCAGGTTAGGGGCATGGTGAGCCTCCTTGCGGCCAGATTAGGGTAACACCGCACAAAGGAGAGTCGTTGGCCACGCGAGAGATTTTCGTGCTGCTCCAGGAGCCTGTAGGAAGCCGTGGCAGCGCCACGGCGACCGGAAGCGCGACATAGTGCAGCACGAATAGATCCCTGTGGACGACGGCCCGATTTGTGCGGTGTTGCCTTAGCCTTTGTAGTGACGATATGTACTGACGGCGGCCAACAGCGCCTCCACGTTTTCAGGCGGCACATCCATGCCGATCTCCACATTCAGTCCCAAACCGCCTTCCGGCAGATAGAGGGCCTCCACACACCGGCGAACATGATCGTGCAATTGACTCGGCGTCGCCACCGAAAACATCTGTCGATCCAAATCCAGGAAGATGGGGATCTTGCCCTTGCACACCCGCACCAGGTTGTCCAGGCCGTTGGCGCGGAACTGGGGATTGATCATGTCCACGCCGATTTCCGCCAGATCGGGCATGATCTCGTGGATGCAGCCATCGGTGTGCATATAAATGCGCTTGCCTGCGGCCTTGACCGGAGCAAAAACTTTGGCGAAGGCGGGCTTCATGTACTTGCGCCAGCGGGCTGCGCCGATGGCCAGGCCGTTTTGCATGCCCAGGTCGTCGGCGAAGTGGAAGATAGGCCCCGTGTGCCGGGCCAGCAAGGCTTCCACCTGATAGCCGTTATAGGTCACCACCTTGTCGATAAGCAGCTGCAGTTCGTCGCACTCCTCGGCAAAGTCGATCATGACCTCTTCAAAGCCCCGCAGATCCAGTAGCCGCAAATACATGAACCCGTGGGGCAGGCGGCCATCGCGGCAATCGGGGATGGGCAAGGCGGCAATGTCTTCTCGCCGGGCCACCGGGTGTCCGGTGACGATGGCCTCCATGCCTTCCTCCACGTTTTCCCATACGCAGCCCCATTCGTCGGTGAAGGAGCCGGCGCGGTAGGAGTCTGGCAGTATCTGGGTATAGGAAAAATCCCGGGCTAACAGCTGTTCGGCATTGGGGAAAAGGTCTCGGTATTGGGTCACCAGGGCACGCAGCTCCAACGGGCGTTTTTTCCACGCGGCGGGCAAAAACCACACGCCCACCGGCAACTGCGGGGGGTGGTCATAGGTCATGGCGCGCAGCAGCAGCTCCTCGTGTGTCATGGGGCACCTCCGATTATTCAGTAAGCTTTTTCGCGCAGGATGGCCAAACTCTCCAGCAAGGCGGGATCCGGGGGCACTTGCATACCCACTTGCGGGTCGCGATAGATGCCGTGGTAGTCGCTGCCGATGGTGGGATACAGGCCGTGGCGGCGGGCCAAGGTTTGGGCCCGGGGGATGTATGCCTCGCCGTGGTCGCCGTAGTAGACCTCGATGCCCCACAGCCCCAGACCGGTCAGCCAAGCCACGGTTTCGGCATCGTCGATCTTTAGCTTACAAGGATGGGCCAGGGAGATACGCCCGCCTGCGGCAGCCACCATGGGGAATAGCTCCTCGGCGGTAATCTTGCGGCTGGGGGCCAAAAAATCCGGGTGGGCCAAAAACTTATCATAGGCTTCGTGCCGATCCCGGACATAGCCCAGTTCGATCAGGGCGGTGCGTATGGCCACGTGGAGCTGGGCGAAGGGCAATGCATCCGGGTCCACCCGGTGGCGCAAGGGATAGCCTGCCCGCTCGATATTGGCCATGGTATCCCGGTTGCGCTGGTGGCTGGCATCGCAGTTGCGCCGGAGCAACGCCTGTAGTCCGGGGTGCTCGGGATCGATACCATAGGCCAGCAAGTGCAGCTCGCCCGCAGCGCACTGGACGTCTATTTCCGTGGCGGGGACAAGGGCGATGCCGTGGGAAGCGGCGGCTGCCCGCGCGGCGGCGATGCCCTCTACGCTGTTATGATCCGCCAGGGCCATCAGGGATACGCCCCGGGCCGCAGCCAGTTCCACCACTTGTTCCGGGGTGTCGCTGCCGTCGGTGCAGGTGGTGTGGATGTGAAGATCCGCCCATGCGATAGAAGTCAAGGGTTCACACTCCTTTGTCTGCTGGCATTGTACGACGCATGGGAAAATGGTGTCAAGGCGAAATCACAAAACCCTTTTCAAAAGAAATGAAGAAACGATGACAAACGAGGTTGTGTAAAACCCGAAAAGGGCGTATAATAGATCCATGCATTTCGTGCTGAACGTCGGCGAGCGCTGTATGCGCCACCGGCGATTTCCCCGGCATGCGGCGACCAGACGTAGTGCGGGGTTTTTCTCTGTTATGGAAGCGTCCACAGACGGAGCGTCACAGCATCGTGTCCTTTGCAACCGCAAAGGACTTGTCATCACGCGTATTCTTGCATCCGGCGTCCATGGCGACGACCGTGGTGTCATTGTAATGTAGAAAGGAATCCCAATGAACAACAATCCACCGAATAACCCGCCCAAGGGCAATCAAACCAAACAAAAGCAGCCCCTGCGCGCCAAGACGCCGCAGGAGTTACAAGCGGAGATCCAGCGCGACATGGTGCTGGGCTGGCAAGCGCCAACCTACCGCGCAGGACAACAGAAAAAGGACCCACAGCAGGGTCAGCAGGCCGGCCGTGGGCGGCCCTCCCAGCCCAAGCAGGGCAAGCCGGGGAACCCCCAACTGCCGGGCAATGTGAACCGTAAGCAGGAAGGTGGCCAGCAGAACAGCAGCCAGCATGACGGCCAACAGGGCCAGCAAAACAACAGCCAGCATGACGGCCAGCAGGGCCAGCAAAATGGCGGGCAGAACAATGGTCAGCAGGGCCAGCGCCGCCGTGGCCGTCCGCCCATGCAAAAGCCGGGCGGACAGCAGAACACCCAGCAGCAGGCCGTTCCTGCCCAGCAGGGCAATAAGCCCGACAGGCAGGGCAGACAAGCGCAGCGGCCCGCCCCCCAGCGGGTGCAGCAGTCCATGGAGCGCAAGCCGGTGATTCAGGGCGGGCCGTCGATCCGCAGCGGGGTGCCGGTGCAAATCGTGGGCATGCCCTCGGTATCGGCCTCCATCCGCATGGTGGGCCGCAAAAAGCCCATGGCGTCCCAGGCCACCCAACACCCCACTCGGGGGACGCTGCGCATGGTACCCCTGGGCGGTATGTGCGAGATCGGCAAGAATATGACGGCCTATGAGTACGGTGAGGACATCATCATCGTGGACTGCGGTCAATCCTTTCCGGACGAGACCATGCCCGGCGTGGATGCGGTGATTCCCGATTTTACGTATGTGCTGCAAAACCGGGACCGGGTGCGGGGCGTGTTCCTGACCCACGGGCACGAGGATCATATCGGTGCCATGTCCTGGCTGATGCAGGAGATCAAGGCCCCGGTGTACGGCGG
>JAVBUS010000011.1:0-2915 GCA_031555125.1 Eubacteriales bacterium
GGGCAATGCCGGTGTTGCCGCTGGTGGGTTCCACGATGATGCTGCCGGGGGTCAGCACGCCACGAGCCTCGGCATCCAGGATCATGGATAGTGCGGCCCGATCCTTGACGCTGCCGCTGGGATTGAAGCCCTCCAGCTTGAGCAACAGGTCGCCGTGGACCACGGGCAATGTGCGGAGCAGGCGCTCCGGGCGCAATAGCGGCGTGTTGCCAACGGCCTGTTCGATAGAGCTTAAAATGTTAGGCATGGTTTTTCTCCTGTGGGGCTAGGTCTTCCAGGCGATAGGGAGTCTCCTGATAGACGTAATAGTTCAGCCAGTTTTGAAACAGCAGGTTGGCGTGACCCCGCCAGGAGACTCGGGGGCCATTGTCCGGCACGTCGTCGGGGAAATAGTGCTTGGGCATGGCCACGCCCAGGCCCTTGTCCACGTCCCGCCAGTATTCCGACGCCAGGGTGTCGGCGTCATACTCGCTGTGGCCGGTGGCGAAGACCCGCCGCCCGTCCAAGCTTTCCACCAGGCCGACACCGGATTCCGGGGATACCGCCAACAGATGCAGATGCTCGCAGGCGCGGATGTCGGCCTCGTCGATGGCAGTGTGACGGCTCACCGGGATGCTGAAGATGTCGTCGAAGCCGCGCAGCAGGCGGCTGCGGGGATCCAGCACCTTGTGGGGAAACACACCGAACATCTTCTGGGGCAGGGCATGCTTGCCGATGCCATAATAATGGTACATGGCCGCTTGCGCCGCCCAGCAGATGAACAGGGTGGAAAATACGTGGGTATCGGCCCATCGCATCACATCCTGCAACTCCGGCCAATAACGCACCTGCTCAAACTCGATCTGCTCCACCGGCGCACCGGTGATGATCAGGCCGTCGAAGTGCTCTTCCGCCACGTCCTCAAAGGTGCGGTAAAAGGTCATCAGGTGCTCCCGGGCGGTGTTGGTGCCCTCGTACGTGGCGGTGCGCAGCAACGTCACCTCCACCTGGAGCGGCGTGTTACCGATGAGCCGCATGAGCTGAGTCTCCGTGCGCTCCTTGGTGGGCATCAGGTTCAGGATGGCGATGCGCAGGGGACGGATGTCCTGGCGCATGGAGCGCTCCTGGGTCATGACAAATATGTTCTCCTCGGTCAGCACCTTGGCGGCGGGCAGGGTATCCGGAATTTTGACGGGCATAGCGACGTCCTCCTCCATGATAAGGTGGGGATTATCCTTGCGAGGCCTCTAGGGCCTGGGATAGGTCGGCGATCAGATCCTTCTCGTCTTCCAAGCCGATGGACAGGCGCACGCCCTCCGGGGCGACCCCGGCCAGCCGCAGGCCGTCCTCGTCCAGCTGGGAGTGGGTGGTGCTGGCGGGGTGGATGACCAGGGACTTGGCATCCGACACGTTGGCCAGCAGCAGGAATACCTGCAACGCGTCGATGAAGCGTTTGCCTTCCGCCACACCGCCGCGGATGCCAAAGGAGAGAATGCCGCCCACGCCCTTGGCAAAGTACCGTTTGGCGCGATCATGATAGGCATCGCCGGGGAGGCCGGGGTAGCGCACCCACTGCACCGCCGGGTGCTTGGCCAGCCATTCCGCAATGGTCTGGGCGCTTTGACAATGCCGGGTCATGCGCAGGCTAAGCGTCTCCAGCCCCAGCAGAAACAGGAAGGCGTTGAAGGGGCTAAGGGTGGCGCCGGTATCCCGCAGATGGGTGACCCGCAGTTTGGTGATATAGGCGGCCTGGCCTAGGTCGGCATAGATGAGGCCGTGGTACCCGGGATCCGGCTGGGTGAAGTCCGGATACCGGGGGCTGTGCCAATCAAAGGTGCCCAAATCCACCACCGCGCCGCCGATGCTGGTGCCGTGGCCGCCGATGTACTTGGTCAGGGAGTGCACCACAATGTCCACGCCAAAGTCCTTGCAACGGATCAGGTAGGGGGTGCCAAAGGTGTTGTCGGCGATGACGCAGACGCCATGCCGATGGGCCAGGCCGCACACCGCCTGGATGTCCGGAATGTTCATGTTGGGGTTGCCCAGGGTCTCGATGTACACGGCCCGGGTCTTGTCGGTGATGGCGGCCTCCAAGGCCGTCAGGTCGTCGGGATCGATGAGGTGCACCCGAATGCCGTGGCGGGACATGCGGTTGGCCAACAGGGTCTAGGTGCCGCCGTACAGCGTGGATAGCGCGATGATCTCATCCCCGGCTTGGGCCAGGTTGAAGATGGCATAGGCGATGGCGGCCATGCCAGAGGCCACCGCCACCGCACCCACGCCGCACTCCAGGGCCGAGAGGCGCTGCTCCAGTACGTCGGTGGTGGGGTTCATAATCCGGGTATAGATATTCCCGGGCTGGGACAGTGAGAACAGCCGCGCCGCGTGGTCGCTGTCCTCGAACAGATAGGCGGAGGTCTGATAGATGGGCACTGCGCAGGCGCCGGTGGTGGGGTCGGCGGTCTGTCCAGCGTGGACTTGCAGAGTATCAAAGCCGTATTGGTTCGGATCCGGATTCTTCATATGGGTTCCTCCATCCTGTTGTTTTGTGATACAAAAACGGCCCGCTCCGCATCTCTGCGAAACGGGCCGTGTGCGAGACAACGGCGTTACTGTTTCCACCAGACATGCACGAAAGAACCTGCGCACGGCATCGCCATGCACATCATCATGCACATCTGATTGTTTTGGGCAGCATGGATGCGGGCCATGGGCAGTCCTCCTTCACACAGTTTCTTGAATGATGGGGACAGGATAGCACGGCCAAACCGGAGTTGTCAACTGGAAATCGCGGGCGGCAGGGCCAGCGCATTTACATCCTAAAACATGGAAGATGCACGGAGAAGGAGTCCAGGGGGCGAGCGATAAGCCCCCTGGTCGCTCCCGCAGGAGCGAAACGCCTACCTTTGGGAGGGTATTTCGCCCTCACGGTCGAC
>JAVBUS010000235.1:0-7484 GCA_031555125.1 Eubacteriales bacterium
GTTTATATCTCTACCTTATGCTGATCCTGGGGGCGCAGCAAAAAGGTGTACAGTGCCCGAATGTCGTCCTTGATTTGGTCGGCGTCGGGCAATTCTCTTCCGGGGTTTCCTTTGGCCATCAGGCGCATGGGCACATGCCAGATGGTGTACGGAAGATCGTCATACCCCACGTACCCGGCACGCTCATAAAAGGCAATGCGGCGTTGACGCACGCTGCGCTCCACAGGATCCGCAGTGTCGTCCGGCCGTTCCACTTCCACAATCATATATTGTGCATCGGCATAGCATGCATCCAACAGCCGCAATAGCTCGGTGCCCATGCCTTTTCCACGAAAATCCGGCTTTACGGCCAAGTGGGTGATCAGGAGCGCGCGCTGTGTGCGGGCACACAAAACGTATGCGCACTCCAGTCCGCCAGCGTCTAGCATCAGCCATCCGGTTTGCGTCCCTTTGGAAAGAAGATCGATGAACGCCGCGCGGGGTGGCAGTTCATTGGGCGGAAAGTCATCCCGCATCTGCGGATACAGCGTTGTCAAGTCATCCAGGGTCATCGGCTTGAGGGTATATCCCGTCACTGGCGTATCTCCGTTTCACCGTTTTTCCATCATGGGCGCTGTTATTATAACAGATTCTGCGTCGCCCCACTATCTCCTGTCGCTCAAAAAACTTATCTTCCATTCTATATCCAAAAAAGCCAGTGCTTGCCCTATGATAGATTTGCAAGTATAATGGGCACAGGAATGCGATGGGGAAAGGTGGTTGAAAAATGGGTTTTATCCTCGCAACAGACTCCAATTCCGAAATCCCTTTGGATTGGGTCCAAACTTTTGATTTGCACTGTTTACGGATGCCTTACACCCTGGATGGCCAGATTTATGAGTATGACCTGGGCGAAAAAATCGACATCCCAGCCTTGTTCGGGGAACTCCGCAAAGGCAACATGCCCACTACGATGATGAAGAACGCCGTAGAGATCCGCGAGTTCTTTGAGCCTTTTTTGCAGGCGGGTCAGGACGTGTTGTTCTTCTCCTTCTCCTCTGCCCTCAGTGGCAATTATGCCTGCGTGTGCCAGGTAGCGGACGAGTTGCGGGCGGAATATCCGCAGCGCAAGCTCCTGTGCGTGGATACACTGTCGATTTCCATGGTGGAGGGACAACTGGTGTACCGCGCCGCTGAAATGCGCAGGGACGGCAAGACCATGGAAGAAATCGCCGCGTGGGTGGAGCAAAACCGGTTGCGCTCCAATGTGCTGCTCACGGTGGACAGTCTTTTCCACCTTAAGCGCGGCGGCCGGGTCTCCGGCGCCACAGCGCTGGTGGGCACGGTGCTGGACATCAAGCCCCTACTGCGCATCGACCGGGAAGGGCGCCTGGTGCAGGACGGCAAGGTACAGAGTCGCCGCAAGGCCATTTCCGCACTGGTAGCCAACCTGTTGGAGCGCGGAGAGGATCTGCCCAGCCAGGAGGTCACCATCCTGCACGGCGATTGTTTGGAAGAGGCCGAGCTGCTGAAAAAAATGATCCTGGAGCGGGTACAACCCGCCGGCGTGCGCATTCACCTGGTAGGGCCGGTCATCGGGACCCACGCGGGCCCGGGTGTGCTGGCCGTCGTGTATATGGGCAAGGAACGGTCGGCATAATTCCCACCCAGACCGATCAAAACCGCATCCCGACGGATCGTCGCGATGCGGTTTTTCTGTACCCTGAATAAGAACGTCCATGAAAGCCCTTTTGTTTCCACTTTTTGTGTCTAAAAAATTTCTTAACCTTCTCTTTTCAGAGAAGGAATGTCGATCAATTTGTCGTATTCATTAACACGTGTCACTTTGCCGTTTCGGCAGAGTGCTAGTTTCGTCTCAAAGAATCGGGAAGTCGAAGTAGGTCTCCGGATACGGCTCCTCCACCAGGGTGTAGTGCCACCACTCGGCCCCATAGGCACGAAAGCCGTTGCGCTCCATCACCTCGCGCAGAAACGCGCGGTGCTGGGTTTGCTCCCGGGTCAGCCCTTTGGCGCCATGGGCGGAGCGGGGATCGAACAGATCAAAGTCGCTGCCCATGTCCAGGGGTTGTCCCTCGGCAGTCAGGATGGTCAAGTCCACTGTGCTGCCACGGGAATGACCGGATCGATGGGCGATGTAGCCCTTTTTGAACAGGTCGCGCTTATCCACAGCAGGATAAAACGCCTCCTGCATGCGCAGGTCCTCCAGATCCTGGGCCCACCGGACGAAATGCGCTACGGCTCGGGCGGGGCGATACGCATCATAAACGCACAGCGTCATGCCCTGGGGACGCAGTTCGTCGGCCACCGCCGCCAGCGCCTGTGCAGCGGGCACGGACAGGATTGCCACCGGCGCCCCGTACCCATCCACGGGTGCACCCACGAAGTTATTGTCGCTTGCATAGCGTATCTCCTGCACCAGGTCGGGGATCAGTTCCGCCACACGGAGAAAGCCTTCCGGCAGTGGCACAGGGGTGGGTGCTGGACTGGGCATAGGGGTCTCCTCCCTTTCTGTGATGTGCGCGGGGGGTGACGAGGCAAGCGGCGTGCCCATGGCGCATCCGCCGGCGCCGATGGACAGCCCGGCAACCAGGACCCCCACCGCCGCCCGGCCCATGACTTGCTTGTTGATTCTCACAGGAGTGCACCTTCTTCCACGATGATTCCCGGACGACTAGAAAGGGGGCGATGCCGATGCCGACCTATCGCACGCGGGCACTGTGCCTGCTGTTGTGCGCATGGTTGCTTTGCGCCATCGCACCGGTCGTGCGGGCGGATGTACCCGAGGGATATGTTCAGTCCGATCTGCGCCGCAGGGTGACGATGCCCAACGGTGCAGGCCCTTACCAATACTATGCCCAGAACGACCCGATTTGGGAGCGCTCTATTTACGAAGCCAGCCGCTCCAGCTCCCTGCGCCTTTTTGGTGACGGCGGATGCAATCCCACTTCCTTGGCCATGGTGGTGGCATCCTTGGTACCGCCGGAGTACCTGGGACTCATCGCAGAGGAATCCGCTAAGCACCGGGACTTTTCGCTATGCTCTTGCTCCGTGAGCAGCTTTTTTTGTCAGGAGCACAAGACCGGTAGACTCCATACCCCCACACCGTTGGTCACAGGATGGGACTATCTGTCCGTACTACCGCTGGTGTTTGGCAACTACGCCACCGGAAACAACCCGACCTTTACCATGTATCGTCTGGCCGGCGCCAAGGCCGGCGCCAACGGTGGTACCTCCACCAACCTGTTCGCCCCCATCGCCCAAGCCTATGGCCTGACCTATACCATGACCAGGTCCGAGCGCGACATCTATGCGACGCTGGATCGCGGCGGCATGGCCATCGCCTTGAGCAGCGGACGGACGCAGATCTTTAGCGGCTCCAACGGGCACTACCTGGTGATCTGTTCTTATGACGATACCTACCTATACATCCTGGACCCTTACGTCCGCGATACCTATACCAAGGATCGCCATCATGTGATCGAAAAGGTGGAGCCCGGCGTGCTCAAGATCCGTCGGGACAGTTTAGCACGAACCGGCATCGGCAACTACGCGCTATTTGAACCCGCTCCCCCCACGTATTACGCCGAACGGATCCGCCTGTTGCGAGGCACCGGCGAAGGCGAGAAGGCACCGGGGGATTCGTGATTGCCCTACGTTTCCGCTGCAGAACGCAGCGGTTTCTTTTTATGGTTTGGGCCAGGTCTCCCACACCTCTGGCTGATACCCGACTGTGGCCAGCTTGCCACAGCGGACAATGGGGGCGCGGAGCAAACGTGCATCCTCCAGCAGGGCTTGAAAGATCAACTCCTGATTGTCTGAAAAACGAATCTTTGCCGTGGCAAAGGCCCGGCCTGTGCGATCCAACAGTCCCTCCAAGCCCACCTGTGCACGGACGCTTTCCAGCTCGCGCTTGCTGATGCCAAAACGCAACAAGTCGATGCGCTGTACCGGGATGCGCCGTTCTTGAAAATACCGCACCGTCTTCTGGCTATCGAACCCCTTGGCCTCCCAGATCTGGATGCCCATGCCCATCCCTCCTCGCCCTCCAAGGATAGCAAAAAAGCGCATGGGCCGCAACCGCAAAAAAATTTTGCGGCATGGGTTGACATGTACGTTACGTAAAGGTTTATGATGAGAGCGTGAGGTGAGGACATGGAGTACACGGTGCAAAGACTGGCGCAATTGGCAGGGGTCAGTCCCCGTACCCTGCGCCACTACGATCAAATCGGGCTGCTGAAACCTGCGCGCATTGCCAGCAGCGGATACCGCATCTACGGCGCCCGGGAAGTGGCTCTGCTGCAGCAGATCCTGCTGTATCGGGCACTGGAGATGCCCCTGGAGGACATCCGCGCCCTGATCTCCGACCCCGCCTTTGACACGCTGACGGCCCTGCACGCCCATCGGAGGGCACTGCTGACACGCCGGATGCAACTGGACGCGTTGGTGAACAACGTGACCCATACCATCGAGCATATGGAAGGAGCCATTCCCATGAAGGATGAACAACGATTTGAAGGATTCCGCGAACAGATGATCGCGGAGAATGAGGCCAAGTATGGCCAAGAGGTCCGCGCGCGCTACGGTGACCAGGCCATGGAGGATTCGAACCGCAGACTACGGGGCATGACCCAGGCGCAGTTCGATGCTGCCCAGCAAATGGCCCACGACGCAAACACCGCGCTGCTGGCCGCCATGGACAGCGGCGACCCGGCGGGCGAAGCGGCACGCCATGCGGTCGCCCTGCATCGCTCCTGGCTACAAAACTGGGGCGAGTATCCGCCCCAGGTGCATATGGGATTAGGCCAAATGTACGTGGATGACGAGCGGTTCACCGCCTATTACGACGCACTGCGCCCCGGAGCGGCGGTGTTTCTGCGGGATGCCATCGTGGCCTATTACGCCTAATGCCAGCCCTGGTATGATTTCACGCGATAGATCGCGAGGGATTTTGCCGCATCGCTAGTGCCCCCGAAGAAAGCGCTGCCGGCAGCTACGCTGACTGAGCCGCGACAGCAACAGTCGACAAAAGATCCGGGAGGTACGCGTCCGATCCAATGAGGAGCGGCATAAGGCTACGCCTCCATGGGCAAGTCCCGCACCAGGCCCACAAGGGCTTGATAATCAAAGGTCTCCAGCGCGCGCCGCATGGCGGTCAACCACGGACCGTCCTGGGGCGCGTGCGCCCACTCCAGCGCGGCGAGCAAGGACAGCGCACCGCTGTAATCATAGGCCATGGCACAGCTGCGGAGCTCTCGCAGCGTATCGCGCCATAAGGGTGGGTAGGCGGTCATGGCAGACAGGGCACTCCCCTGTCGCACCACATCGGCACACTTGCGGGCCAGTGCCCGCACATCCCGAATGAACTGGGGCAGCATCAGGCCCACCGCCGCCATGTGTCGATCCAGAATGGCCATCTCAATCTCCCCGGCGGTGGCGTGGAGCGCCTCCGCACCGATGATGCCGAGGCTGCCGCGCAGGGCGTGCACCTCCTGCCGCAAGGTTTCCGGTTGTCCATGGGCCGTCTCCAGCGCGGTGGCCCGCGCCGCATAGGCTTGTCCACAGGCACAGAGCAGATCCAGGTACTGCTGTTCATCGTAGTCGGTACTGCGCAGGCCGACGGCCAGGTTCAGCTCCGGCATGCTGCGCGACACCGCCAGCAGCAAGGGCGAGCAGTCCTCCTCGTCCCCGTCCTCCTGTCCGTCACACACCGCCTCCTGCCCTGCCCGTTGCACATCCCGTGCCAGGCACAGCAGCGCAGACGCCTCGCACCAAGCAGGCCGATCCGCCCGGCTGGGCATTCTGGGGGTCCGCACCACGATGGTTCCCATCCGACCCGCAACATTCTCCGCCATCGTACATCCTTCCCTTCATGGGCGCTTCCATCCGTACCGGGCATGTATTGCCGCTTGTTTGTGCCCCCATCATACCGCGAGAGGCCACCCTTGGGTTGACGAAATAGGGCGTATGAAAATGGCGTTTTTTCGCGTGTTCGACACCCACACGACGTCCCCCGCACTTTTTTGCGCTTTGTTGCAGGCTTTCGCGTGAAAACAAGGGAGTTTTTGCAGGTTTTCGGGCGATTTGTGTGGCACGATTGCATCTTTATACGCGAAAAAAGACCGGCCGTTTTATGGCCGGTCTTTCAGTAACCAATACGAGTCCCCCGTTTGATTTCGCGCAATTGATCGCCAGAATTTTGTCGCCTGGCTAGGATCCCGAAGGAGGCGGTGCCGGCAGCTACGCTGGCTGCGCCGCGACAACGACAGTCGGCAATAGATCCGTGAGATATGGGTCCCATCAAATGAGGAGTAGCATAACGCCAGGATCAACCCGGTTGGTTATTGGAACCCGCAGGCTGCGTCTGCGGTTGGGGCGTCTGCACCGTGGTCTCCGCGCCTGCGGGCTGGTTATCGATGGGCACGCTGAACAGTTTCGTCTGGGTCTCCGGCCCTGCCGCGCCATCGGCGTTGAGCCCCATTTCGGTTTGGAACTTGCGCACCGCGCTGACGGTATCGGAACCGTAGTCGCCATCCACCACGCCAGTGAGATAGCCAAAGAGTTTGAGCCGTTCCTGAAGGCGAATGACTTCCGGGCCCGTACTTCCCTTTTTAAGGATGGAGAAGGGGGGCAGGGGCGTAGGTGCAGGCGTGGTTTGCACCGTCAGGTCGATGTTGTTCAGCGGACTTTCCGGTGTGGGATCCGGCGTCGGATCCAGGGGATTGGGCAAACTGGCGGGCGGCGTCGGCTGCTGGGTTATCACCGGCAGATCCACGGTGTTGTTGTTCTTGTTGTTATTGTTGTTTCCGCTACCGTTGAGCATGTTGACGATCAGCACCACCAACACGATAAGCAGCACCAGGGCGCCAATGCCGTAAAACAGCTTGCCCCGGGGCGAAATGCCCTCAAAGAAACCGCCCTCGCCCTGTTGGTCTGCATACTCATCATGGTACCCGCCTTGATGCCCCGCCTGTCCAGTGTGGTATCCGGGTTGGGCTGGCGGGTATACCGGCTGTTGCTGTGCCTGCTGCTGCGGGTAGCCGCCCTGATACGGCGGATAGCCTTGCGGTTGCTGCCCCACATACCGCGGATCCTGTGCCGGTGCGCCGCCATATGGCTGCTGTGGCGAGGGATGTTGCTCCGCTGAACGACGCGCCTGACCGGCAGCGATGATCTGGCGCCGATACTTGGCCAGATCCGCCGCACAGGACGGGCAATAGTTCGAGCCGTCCGGTATGTTCTGATTGCAGACAGGACAGATCATGTGTTTGCCTCCTTCTTCTGTGCCCCCTCGCGTGTAGACGCCGCTATCCCTTCGGCGGAAGTAGCCGCTGTGCCACGCGATACCTTGGCCGTTGTTTGGCCTGAATATCCGTTTGGCCCACATAGAAGCCGACGACCCCCATCGCCAGCAACAGCAGGCCCGTCATCAACACCATGACGATAATCACCGCCGTGGTCCCCCGCACCGCATGGCCCACAATCCC
>JAVBUS010000114.1:0-4654 GCA_031555125.1 Eubacteriales bacterium
CGGAAAAGCTGGAGTTTTTTCACGCGCTGGTGGATGTGGGCTTTCAGGAGATCGAGGTGGGCTTTCCCTCCGCGTCGGAGACCGAGTACGAGATCCTGCGCACCCTTATCGACGGCGGACACATCCCCGACAATGTGACCATCCAGGTGCTGGTGCAGGCCCGGGAGCACTTGATCCGCAAGACCTTTGAGGCGGTGGCCGGGGCCAAGAATGTGATCGTGCACTTTTATAACTCTACTTCCACCTTGCAGCGCAAGGTGGTGTTTCAAAAGGATATGCAGGGGGTTATCGACATCGCCGTTGCCGGGGCCAAGCTGATCCGCCAGTTGGCGGACGAGCAGACGGCCGGTGGTGCCAACATTCGGTTTGAGTACTCGCCGGAGTCCTTTTCCGGCACGGAAGGCGATTTTGCGGCGGACATCTGCGCCCAGGTGATGACGGCGTTGCGGGCTACCCCGGAGCAGCCGGTGATCCTCAATCTGCCCAGCACGGTGGAGATGTGCACCCCCAACACCTATGCCGACCAGATCGAGTATTTCATCCGCCGTTTGCCCAACCGGGACGGGGCCATCATCTCGGTGCATCCCCACAACGACCGGGGTACCGGCGTGGCCTGCGCGGAGTTGGCGCTGCTGGCGGGGGCCCAACGGGTGGAGGGGACCCTGTTCGGCAACGGCGAGCGCACCGGCAACCTGGATTTGGTGACGGTGGCGCTGAACATGCACACCCAGGGCATGGACGCGGGACTGGACTTTTCCAACCTGGACACGTTGCGGGCGCTGTTCGAGCGTACCACCAAAATGCACGTGCCGGATCGCCAGCCCTATGCGGGCAAGCTGGCCTTTACCGCCTTCTCCGGTTCCCATCAGGACGCCATCAACAAGGGATATCAGCACATGCGCAACAGCGGCACCGGATTATGGGAGATCCCATACTTGCCCATTGATCCCGCCGATATCGGCCGGGCGTATGAGCCGGTGATCCGCATCAACAGCCAAAGCGGTAAGGGCGGAGCCGCCTTTATCATGTCCACGGTGTTTGGGTATGAATTGCCCAAGAAGATGCATCCGGAGTTCGGCACCATTGTGCAGCACGCATGCGAGCAAAAGGGTGACGAACTGTCGCCCCAGGAGATTATGGCCCTGTTCGATGGCCACTATCTGTCGGTCAAGGGCCGGTATCGCCTAACCCGCTACGCCTTTACAGAGGAATCCGCCGGGGAGGAGGGCAGCGTGTCCCACTTTACCGGAGAGGTGGCGGTGGACGGTGTGCCCACGCCGCTGGAGGGCCGTGGCAACGGTCCCATCCACGCGGCTTGCCAGGCGTTGAACGCCATTGGACTGGGCGGATACGACTTTGTGGATTATGCCGAGCATGCCATCTCCCAGGGGTCGGATTCCAAGGCCATCGCCTACATCGAGCTTCAGACCCCGGACAAGCGGCGTATTTTTGGCGTTGGCGTGTCCAGCAACATCAATGTGGCATCCTTGCGAGGCATCCTTTGCGCCATCAACCGGGACGGCCGCCGATAAGCGCTCCTCCGCGTTGCCGGCTTCGTCGGTGGGGACTGGAAAGGCGCGAAAAATGGTGAAAACCGGAAAAAGATGCACAAAGGCATAGACATTTTATGCGCCGCAAGGTACAATAATATATAGGCAACGCCGCGCAAATCGGGCAGTTGTCCACACGGATCTTTTCGTGCTGCTCTATGTCGCGCTTCCGGTCGCCGTGGCGCTGCCACGGCTTCCTGCAGGCTCCTCGAGCAACGCGAAAATCTCTCGCGTGGCCAACTACTATCCTTTGTGCGGTATTACCTATACAATATCTTGCGTACCGAGGAGGCGAAAGGACATGATATACAGACGATTGCGTGCGCTGGCTTGCCTAGCGCTGTGCGTATTGGTGCTGATCCCTGTGCTGCCGGTTGCGGCGGAGAGTGTCGTGATCAAACGGCTGACAGCCATCCCCGTGAACGGGGGCATCGAGCTGAAAGTGCAGACCAACGACGTGGAGATCAAAAAGATCCAGTGGCAGCGGCGGTTTGGCCGTACCTGGAAGGATATCCCGGACGCCAGCGACGCGGTATACAACTTTACCGACGTGAAGGATGATACGGTGTACACCTTCCGCGTGGTCATCAAGGCGGGGGGCAGGACCAAGACCTCCAACTTTACCCAGATCACCTATAGCGCCAGCCAGGATGCCATCTTTCCCATGAAGGGCAGCGTGGCGAACAAGAACATTGCCGTGCACAGCAGCGCGTCCCTGCGCAGCAGCAAGCTGGGGTCCCTCAAGGTGGGGGACGAGGTGACGGTGCTACGGTTGATCGGGGCCTTTGCGCAAGTGGAGTGGGAGGGCAGCGCCGGGTACATTTCCGCCAACTACCTGGACCTGTCCTTCGAGACCGAGGTCACCGGCGTGGCCACCAAGCTGACCTATGCGTATGCCGACAAGAGCAACAAGAGCACCAAGGTTAAGCGGTTGGGCAAAAAGGCCACCGTGTCCCTGCTGGCGCATGAAGGACGCTGGTGGCGGGTATCCATTGATGGCGAGACGGCCTATGTGGGCATTGGGGCTGTGAAGATCAAGTGATCCGGGGGCCCTACATCAAGGGGGCGAATAACTTAAGAATGGGCTGCAGCAGCTTTCGGTACCACTTGCGCTGCTGCCATGTTTCCAGGGTGATCGGGGCGGACGCGGCGATGACCTGCTGTATGTCGGTATGGACCTGGTCCGGCACCGTGCCGCCGCAGCACCACACCGCCACCTCATACTGCAGGTTGAAGGAACGATAGTCCAGGTTGATACTGCCCACGATGGCGTGACGCTTGTCAGTGACCATCATCTTGGCATGAATGAACCCCGGCGTATATTCGTACAGCCGCACCCCGGCCCGCAGCAGATCACCATAAAAGCATTGGGCAATCCACTGTACATACCAATGATCCGGTGTGCCGGGCAGCACGAGGCGTACGTCCACGCCGCTCCGTGCGGCCTGGCACAATGCTTCCAGCAGCAAATCATCGATGATCAGATAGGGAGAGGTAATATACACGGTGTCCTGGGCGGCATAGAGCATCTTGATGTACAAGGCCTCCGCAGGATTCTCCGGATTGCTGTAGGGGCCGTCGTCATAAGGCTGTACAAAACCCTGGGCCCCCGCGTACGGCAGGGGTTCGGGCCAGTCGTAGGGTACCGGCGCATTGGTGGTGGCCGCCCACATCCGCGTAAAGAAGGTGGCCAGGGACCGCGCCCCCGGGCCTTCCAGCCGGACGGCGGTATCCTTCCAATGGCCCAGCTTGGGGTACAGGTTCGCGTACTCGTCGCCGATGTTGATGCCGCCGGTGTAGGCGATGCGGCCATCGATGACCACGATCTTGCGATGATCGCGGTAGTTAAGGTATAGCTGGCGGGTGTAGTGCTCCACCCGGTTGAAGATCTGTAGGGCGATGCCCGCATCCTTTACCCGCGACAGGAAGGCCGCCGTGGTGGTGGGCATAGACCCCATATCATCGTACATCATTCGCACCCGCAGACCTTGGGCGGCCTTGCGGGACATCACATCGAAGAAACGTTCCCACAGTTTCCCCTCGAACACAATAAAAAACTCTAGGTCGATGCCGATGGTAGCGGTCTCCATGTCGGCCAGCATGGCATCAAAGGCTTGTTCGCCCAGGGGAAAGTAGCGCAGATCGGTGTGCTGATAGAGCGGAAAGCCGTGCCGGGTCAGATACTGACTGATGGTGGCGCAGGCCGGGGCTTCCTGGCGCAAGGCCTGCTGGGCCTCTTCGAGCGCGGCGGGGTCTACGGCATCTAACAGGTCACAGGTAGCATTGGCGGCTTGGAGCCGCCGTCCCAGCGCATTGCCGCCGCTACCCCGGCCCCACAGCCAGTATAGCAGCAGGCCGAATACGCCCAGCAGCAGCACCACCACGACCCAGGCGTAGCGGTAGGCGCTGCTTTTTTGTCCGCTCATCAGCACGATCGCCAAGGCGGCGCTGGCGAACTCCAACAGTGCGTACACCGCTACGGCATGACTGCGCACAATGCGAATGATGACAAAGCATAGCAGCAGTTGGGACCCCACCATCACGGCGACAAAAGCCATGCGCAGGGCGGCGGCCAGGGTAAAGGCCTTGGCCGAGTCACTGGGCGGTGCAAGATCCGGAGACTTCATTGACAATACCTCCCATTAAAGGGTACTCTTCATTGTAAGCCTCCGGCGCCGCATGTCAAGCATGGATGGAGTAAAAAACCAAGTGAAAATGCGCGGAACCGCTTGACAACCTCCGGTAACTTTGTTATCATGCTATTACAAAGCGCGACAGGTTTCATAGCGCCACATTGTACTGGAGGAGAGCACATGTCGTTGAACTCGTGTCCTGTGGGAAAGGAAGTCACCATCATCGATTGCGCGGCCGATGCCATGCTTCGCCGTCGCCTAAGCACCATGGGGATCGCCCCCGGGGCCAAGGTCACGTTGCTGCGTGCAAGCTTCGGCAACCTGGTGCTGTCCATCTACGACGGGCGTTTGGCCATTGACCGCGGATTGGCGAAGCACATCATCGTCGCATAAACGCTGTTGATCGCGCTGTGAACGGAGGAATAAGCTGTCGTTTGCGGACTTCCGCCTATTGCGGGCGGTCGTTCGCTC
>JAVBUS010000108.1:0-3890 GCA_031555125.1 Eubacteriales bacterium
GAGCCTGCGGAGCAGCAGGAACGACTGTGGCAGATGGACGTACACTTTGATGGCCTGTGTGCCCTGGTGGGCCTGGTGGGGCTCCTATCCCAACGGAAGACATCTCTGCGGGGATTGTTGCAGGGATTGCCCCCGGTGCACCGCGTTAGCCGCGAGGTGCCCTGTGCCCAGCAGGACAAGGGCAGGGTGCTGCGCGCATTGGCGGAGGAGACCGAGGGAGCGGATCTGTCCGATGGCCTGCGGCTGGAGTTTGCGGACGGTTGGGCATTGTTGACCCCTGCGGCGGATCGCCCGGTGCTCCGCGTGCTGGGGGAGGCGGGGAAGATGGAGTTTGCCCAGGAACTGTGTGATCGTCTGGTGGCGCGGGTGGATGCGCTGCGCAAGGAAGAAAAGCGCACCCCTTCATAGTGCGTGTCTTCAAACCCCGAAGGTGCAATACTCAGCGGCTTTTCCGCCATATCCGTGCCGTTTTCCGCTTGGCGTACAGCCGGTACGCTGCGCTCCGACTCCTTGACTATGAAGAAAAATCCTAGGGCAACACCGCACAAATCGGGCAGTCATCCACAGGGATCTTTTCGTGCTACTCTATGTCGCGCTTCCGGTCGCCGTGGCGCTGCCACGGCTTCCTACAGGCTTCTCGATCAGCGCGAAAATCTCTCCCGTGGCCAACGACTCGCCTTTGGGCGGTGTTACCCTTGGATCTTCCACCTGCTCCCCGTTCGAGACACGCACCGGAAGCCCTCTGTGGGGAACCCAATTCTCTCCATCGCTTTCCGACGGATCCAGGATTGACAGCGGTATTTTTGCCGTGCTATCATGGGTGCAGTACCAAAGCATCCTGGGGTGTTCGTTAGTTGCTTGTTTTTACCCACATTTTCACAAATGGAGCCTGAGTCGGGCGTTGGATGCCACGCCCCCGTGGTGACACGATCGGGGAAGGCAGAAAACGGTTCGCAGGGCACCAACCTGCCGAGCGGCGGGTGAAAAAACCAGTGGCGACGGCACTTTGGGACTGATTTAGATGGCGGCTCGTAAGGGCCGTTTTTTTTTGCCGCCAAATTTGTTTACATTCATTCTCACAAATGGTATGCTTTCCCTAAAACCAGGGGATTTTTTTACAACAGAAGAGGAGGATGAACATTGGCTATGAAACGCTGGGGGGCGTTGCTCTTGGCACTGCTGTTCTGCCTGACCCCGGTCATGCAAGGCATTGGAGAAGATGCGCCCGTAGTCGATACCCCAACGCCGGTGACCGAGGTGGTCACACCGGAGCCCACCGCTGAACCCACAGCGGAACCCACTGTGGCGCCTACCGAGGCACCTACTGCGGAACCCACCGAGGTGCCCACTGAAGAACCCACGTTGGAGCCGACGCCGGATCCGGAGGCAACCCTGGAGCCCACGCCGGAGCCCACTGTGGAACCTACATCGGAACCCACCGTCGCGCCCATCCTGATCGAGGGCTATGAAGCCCTGATCCGGGATATCGGTATCGGCGATTACCCGGTAACGCTGGAAGCGGGCTATGCCTACTTCCGCCTGACCATGGAGGATGCGCTGCGCCTGCGCGTCATGACCGACGGCGCTGCCGATACCCATGCTTACTTGTTCGCCGATCCGGCCCAGGAGCCGGTGGTGCATGCCGAACAAGGCGGCGAGGGAGACAACTTCTGCTTTGAGTACGAGGCCGAAGCGAAACAGGCCTACATCCTGGCGGTGGGCTTGGCCCAGGGGGCGGAGCCCGCGCAGGTCACCCTCAGCGTAGCGGAGGCCGTGGTGCTCAAGCCGAATTACATCCTGGTCGGCGCATCTACCACCACAGCTGTCCTGGAGATCGCGGTCGCGCTGGATGACTATTCAGCGGGCAAGCTATATGCTCTCAACAGCAAGGGCGCGTGGGTCAATATCCCCCGCGGCTCCGTACTGATGGCTGATGCCGGCAAGACATTGAGCCTGCGCATGGAAGAGAAGTACAGCGACGTGCGACTGAGCAAGTGGGAAGTAAGCGGTACCGTAACCGACGCTACTTTGGACACGTGGCTGCAATACTCCTGTAAACCCAGCACCAACTGCTCCATTCTGGCGACAACCATCGCCATTCCGGGCTTGGAATACAGCGGTTCGGCCAATCCCGGCTCGCTGGCGTTCAGTTGGACGCATGTGAACACCAACAGTCGCTTTATATATCAAGGCAGTGAGCTGTTGCTGGCGAAAGTGACGGACACGGGCAACTTGATCCAGGCAGTAGACTATGCTGAGTACTCTGCCGGTACGCTCGGCTATACCAAGTACGGCCTTGCCGCTGCATACTACGCAGTGGTGGTGATTCCGTACTATCGGGATAACCTGCGAGGCAATACCATTGAAGGATGGCCGGTCGTGCAAACGTATTGCCTGACGGCGCCGAAGCTGAAGCTGACGGGCGCGGCCTCTAAAACCCAACCGGGTACGGCCGACTTCCTGGCCCTGCTGGATGAGGACGTGGTGTATCTGCCGGGTACACAGTGCACGCTGTACGCGGGCCTGAGCAGCACGCCCAATCAGAACTTGGGGACCTTAAGCAGCATTGCCTCGCCGCCCGCCTTTGGCGCCACTGTGCAGTCCGCCATGGATGGCAAGACGTATTATTATGCGGTGAAGACCACGGCGGGTGGCGTGACAAGCTCCCTGTCCAACGTGGTCAAGATCGTGTACAGCGCACCCAAAGTGACCCTGACCGCCAAGGGCTGGGATGCGTACGGCGTTCAACTGTCGTGGAACATGGCGCCCACCGCAACCCACTACATGGTGATGGGTTCCACCGACGGTAAAAACTTTACGAACATGACAGGCGGTTCGGGGCAGATCGCGGCTACCGACGAGCCCTATCTGCAGCTGAACAATCTGGACAGAAGCAAGACCTATTCTTTCCGCGTGGATACGTACCTCTCCGGCAGCGGTACATCCATAGCGTCCAATGTGGTCAAGATCACCCCTGCTATGGGCAAGACTGCCGTCACGGCAACCGCCCTGCGCAACAACAGCATTCAACTGACGTGGAAGACCGTTACCGGTGCCACCGGTTACGAACTCTGGCGTTCCACCGATAACAAGTCCTGGGGCGTTTCACCGGTCGCGGTGGTTCCCGCCCCCGCCCCCGGCGTCACCGGCTTGAGTGATACGGATGTCAGCGTGACCGCGGGCAAGACGTATTATTACAAGGTGCGCGCCATGGCGCAGTCCAACGGCGTATCGGTGTATACCGAAAGCGGCGTCGTCTCGGCCAAGGCCGGCTGGTACAAGCTGACCCTTACCGCCAAGGTGGCGGGGCTCAACAGCGTGACCCTGTCCTGGCCCAAAGTCGGCGACAACCTGGTTACCCAGTACATCATTGAGCAGGTCTCCGACAGCAAGGGTACGGCGGTGATTGCCACCGGCACCGCCTTGCCGACGGACACCAAGTATCTGTTTACCGGACTGGCGACGGGCGCCACCAGTTATTTCCGCATTCGCTACGCCGCATCCTACCTGGGCGGGTCGGTGCAGAGTCCCAACAGCAGCATCATCAGCATCAAGACCGCTTGGAGCAAGCCGGTGCTAGACGCGCCCGTGGTGCAGAACTACATGACCGTCGGGCTCACCTGGGCCGCGGTGGACGGAGCGACACGGTACGTGCTCAAGCGGTCCACCTCCTCCGGCAGCGGCTTCGCAACGATCTTCGACGGCAACGCCCTCTCCTTTACGGACGGCAACTGCGCAGACGGCAAGGCCAAGACCACGTATTACTACCAGTTGACGGCCTATGACGCTGTCGGCAAGGCAAGCCCGGTCAGCGCCACGGTCAGTGCCAAGCCCACCTTTGCAAAGATCGTGGCAACGGCACAGGCCGATACCTTCCGTCAGGTGACATT
>JAVBUS010000131.1:0-5574 GCA_031555125.1 Eubacteriales bacterium
TTTCCAAGTTTGCATAATAACCCTCCGTTTTCCGCCCAAACAAAAAGTCCCGCACGTCAAAAAGCATGCAGGACAAGTCAAAGGCACGTTGTGTGTCTTCTTCCATCCAGACTATACTGTCGGCTCCGGAGTTGCACCGGATCAATCTTTCGACTCGCGGGCTTTACCGCCGGTGGGGAATCTCACCCAGCCCTGAAGACTTTTTGCAGAGGCTATGTAATCAGCCGAAGTATCCCACCTCGCCCCTCGGGCGTCAAGAACCAATTGGCTCCGCCCGCAGCGCCAGCAGCCGATCCACTGCCTCTGCGAAGCCTAGTCCGCCGGGCAGGGCGGTCACAAAGGTGGGCAACTTTTGCATGCTGTCCACAAAAGGGGCGATGTTGGCCACCGCGCAGCTCACCGGAAAGGCCCCGAACATGGGCTCATCGTTTGGGGAATCCCCAAAGAAGATACCTGCTTGGAACAGATCCGGCACATGCCAAACCTTCTCAAAGAACAGCTTGGCCATGGCCAGCTTGTCATAGTCTCCAAACCAGATGTTCACATGAATGGAACTGATCTTGGCCTGTGCCCCCATGGACACCGCCACATCCCGTATCCGCTGGGCCGCCGCCAGATCCAGCCGGGGCGGATCCTCGCAAAAATCGATGGCCAGATCGTAGCGGCGGGAGAACTGGTCCTTGGCCACCCGACAGCCGGGCACGGCCTCCAGGCATGCATCCCGAACCTGGGCCAGCTTTTCGTGCAGTTGCGGCGAGGCCACCGAGGGATGGGTGAACAGTGCGGGCTGTCCATCCTTTGCCTGATAGTACACAAAAGCGCCGTTCTCGCCAATGACCGCATCCACCGGCCACTGCCGAATAATCATGTCGCACCATCCCGCCGGCCGCCCCGTCACCGGGGTAACGCGCACACCGGCCTCCCGCAGCCGCCACAACGCCTCATAAGCCTGGGGCAGCAGCTTTCCCTCGGTGGTGATGGTGTCATCGATGTCGTGCAGTAGGTACCGCATACCGCACGCCCACACTCGCTTGATGTCTGCAAAAGGACGCATGTTATCTCCCTTCGTCGTCAGATGTCTCGGGTGGCCACAATGTTGACGTCGGTGCCGCACACCCCCTGCAGGATGATTTGGCCACGGTGCACCGGCGCGACGACTTCCACATCCTCCAGCGCACGCATCACATCAAAGATCAGGGGCTTGGCGATGTCCTTATCGGTCTTGACCGGCAGACGTGCATATCGCCCACCCCGGACCCGCACGGTGGAGGTGATGACCCGGGTGGGATTCCTCAGTTCCTTGCGACCATAGTCGATGCCCCGGGGACAGCCATTGCCGGTGACGTTGTCCTGTGCATCCACAGAAAGATGGCACCCCTTGGGGCACACGATACAAATGATCTCAGCCATGGGCTCTCTCCCCCTCTACTCGGATGGTCAAGCTGCCCGTAGCGACAGCCCTTTCCAGGGTCGCCTTGGGCAGCAGGATACGTTCCATCTCCGCCGGTGCCATGTGATCCCGTCGAAACGTATGCACTGCTTCCCCGTCAATGATCACCAGGATCCTGGCGGCGTGAAGCACCTCCCGCACGCGAAAGAACACCTCCACGGTCTTGTCCACACGACTCACCCGCACGCGCTGGGGCACCGTATAGCCCACCTGATCCCCCGCCACCAATGCAAGGCTCTCTTCTTCCGGCATGGCAATGGCCGTGGCATACTGGGCAGCGGCCCGCCCGGCCCGCATACTCTCGGCGGTTACAAAGTCCACCAAGTCGTGCACGTGGAGCACGTTGCCCGCCGCAAAGATGCCTGGCACCTCGGTCTGGTTGTCCTCATAGACCAATGCCCCACGGGTGCGGGGATCCATGGGGATCTGCGCCTCCTGGGTCAGCTCGTTCTCCGGGATCAGGCCTACGGAAAGCAGCACCGTGTCGCAGTCGATGTCCTGCTCGGTGCCGGGGATGGGACGCATCTGACGATCCACCTGGGCGATGGTGACGCCCTCCACCCGCTTGGTGCCCCGGATATCCACGATGGTATGGGACAGGTACAGAGGGATATCAAAGTCGTTGAGGCACTGCACGATGTTGCGGGTCAGACCGCCGGAATAAGGCATGACCTCCACACAGGCCAGCACCTTTGCCCCTTCCAACGTCATGCGCCGGGCCATGATTAAACCGATATCGCCGGAGCCCAGGATCACCACCCGGGACCCCACAGTGTATCCCTCCATATTGACGTACTTCTGTGCGCTGCCGGCGGTCAGTACCCCCGCTGGGCGGGTGCCGGGAATGCAGATGGCGCCCCGTGTACGCTCCCGGCAGCCCATGGCCAGCACCACGGCCTTGCCCTGCAGCACCTGATAGCCGTTTGTGGGGCTGATCACGTGCACCTGCTTTTGCTGAGTCACCTGCAGCACCATGGTGTCCAGCATCACCTCCACGGAGGTTTCCCGAATCATTTCCACAAATCGCTGTGCGTACTCCGGCCCGGTCAGTTCCTCTTTGAAGTAGTGGAGGCCAAAGCCGTTGTGGATGCACTGGTTGAGGATGCCGCCCAACTCCTTGTCCCGCTCCACCAGCAATACGCTCTGGGCCCCTGCCTGACTGGCCGCGTAGGCCGCTGCCAATCCGGCAGGCCCGCCGCCCACCACAATCACATCATAGCTCACGCCTGCCGAGCCCCCTTCCCTGACTTGGTCTCCCCGGTAAGCTGGAATGTACCGGCTTGATCCTGTGGAATGCTCTTGGGATCCACACCCAACTCCCGGGCCAGGATTTCCAGCACACGGGGTCCGCAGAACCCGCCCTGACAGCGCCCCATCCCGGCATTGCATCGCCGCTTGATGGCGTCCAGGCTGCGGGGCACGATGGGCCGCCGGATGGCGTCCAGAATCTCGCCCTCTGTGATGCGCTCACAGCGACAGATGACGCGGCCATAAGACGGTTCCCGGGCGATGCAAGCGTTCTTCTCCTCCGCAGACAAGTGACGAAAGCGCATATGCCGACGCTGATCCGCAAAGACCTCCTTGTCCCCTGCCGCCAGCCCGGCCTCCCGCAGCATGCGCACAACATCCACGCCGATGGCCGGCGCACTGGTGAGCCCCGGCGACTGGATGGCCGCGATGTCCAAAAAGTGCGGGTGACCTTGGGGGAAGCCTATCACAAAGTCATGAGCCGTGGCGTTGTTCGCCCGCATGCCCGCAAAGTTGCGAATCACCGCCCGAAAATCGAGACCCGTCACAGACTTGCCCGCCAGGCTGCGCACCCGCTCCATGCCTTGGGCGGTGGTGGACACATCCTCCCGATCCGCCACCGGGTCAGAGGTGGGACCGGTAATCAGGTTGCCATGCACTGTGGGCGACACCAGCACGCCCTTCCCCGCCTTGGTTGGACACTGGAACACGGTGCGGCGCAGCAACTGCCCCTGGGACTTGTCCAGCAACAGATACTCGCCCTTAGTAGGGACGATGCCAAAGGTGGGCGTTGCCACCATTTCATGGACGCAGTCGGCGTATACCCCTGCGGCGTTGACCACGTACCGGGCGGCCACCGGGCCCCTGGATGTCTCCACCACATACCCATCTCCGTCAGGGCGGATACCCTGTACCTGCGCATCCAGCCACAGCGCCACACCGTTGTCCACCGCGGTTTCCGCCATCGCGATGGTCAGCTCCCACGGATCCACAATCCCCCCGGTTGGGATATCCAGCGCCCACACCACCTCCGGTGCCAGGTTGGGCTCCAGCACCCGGGCTTCGTCGCCGCTGATCAGACGCATGCCGGGCACACCGTTGGTTTGCCCCCGGGCAAGCAGGGCTTCCAGTTGTGGTTTCTCCTCCTGCGAGAACGCCACCACCAGCGACCCGTTTTGCACAAAGGCGATGTCCAGCCGCGCACAGAGCGGCCCCATCAGGCGATTGCCCCATACGTTGTACTTGGCCATCAGCGATCCCGGCGCAGGATCGTACCCTGCGTGCACGATGGCACTGTTGGCCTTGCTGGTTCCGTTGCACACATCGTTCTCCCGCTCCACCACCAACACCCGGGCATCGGTGTGTGACAGCTCGTAAGCGATAGCCGCGCCACTGACGCCGCAGCCCACGATCAGCACATCCACTCTCTCCATGTTCTCACTCCCTCATCGTCCTGACCCAACAAAAAAAGTCGCACACAAAACAGCCAGGAGGCTACGCCTCGGTTTGTTTCGGTGTCGACTCTTTGACTCTGTGACACGTCACGGGGTATGCAATTGTGTACGAAGGTCGGCTAACTCTCCCACAGTATCCGGGCCGAAGTAGACACCGCCGTGGCCCCTGCCCCCAGGGCCTGGATCACGTCTTCTTTATCCCGCAGCATGCCCCCGGCGATGATGGGCACCCGGGTCAACCCCGCCAGTTCACGGATGATCTTTGGCATCATCCCGGGCAGGATCTCCAAAAAGTCTGCCTCCTCGCCGTTCAGACGCCGCACAACATTATCCAGCGCCATGGAATCCAGCAAAAAGGCCCGCTGCACCGTGATCAGCCCCAGCTCTTTGGCGGCCTTGATCATGTGGGTCTTGGTGGTGATGATGCCGTCGGCGCTGGTATGCAGCTTGACATACTGCACCACACTCTCCCGGCTGGCAAAGCCATCGATCATTTCCACATGGACGATGGCCACCTTGCCGCGAGCCTTGATGCGCTCCACCTGCTGCGTCACGGAACACAGGGTACCATAGAGCAGAAAGATCACTTGCCCTTCCGACGAAAGCGCCGCGTTCAGCCCGTCCTCATCCTTGACCGCGCAGATCACCGGCGATAGCTCCAATGCCTCCAGCATGGTTCATCCTCCAACCCGTCGATTGTAGCAGATCGCCCCGGCAAACGCAAGCCCGTATCAGTCCTTGGTCTCCAGTCGCTTGGGCTTCTTCATAAAGGATTCAAACTCGCGGAAGAAGCAGGCGAACTCATACCCGGCACAAACCCGCTCATCCACGGTGACGCCCACCGGCATAAAGCGGCGCTCCACGATTTCGTCTCCCTGCTTTTCCAGCTTTCGCTGCACATTGCCCATGGAGATGAACAAGCTGTTGGTGCCGAACTCATAGAGGTGATGATACACATAGTTTGTGCGAATGGACATCATGTTGGTGATGAACAACCCCGCGTGAAAGGGGCTGGCGTCCGCCACTGCCCGGGGTATACAGCCCAGATAGTCCATGGCCTTGAGGATGCCCACCACCAAAGAAGCCAGCGGTGTCAAGCGCAGCAATCCGCCCAACAGCTTATCCGTCTTGTTGGCATAGGCGGCGTCGCGGTTCTCGTTGATGGCTCGGCTGAGCTTTTCGCAGACATCGAACAGGGTGTCATCGGGCTCAAACTTGATCTTTAGCACGGTTTCTTCGTGTCCGCCATCGGACTCTCGACTTTTGAGCATGACGAACGCCACGGTAATCTCGTTGCGCTGATAGAACTTCTTGCCACGGATAAAGCGATTGGCTTGGGGAAACTTTTTCAGTGCCCGGACATAGGACGCAATCAATACGGCCATATAGGACACCGCCGGCGCATCCTTGGGTAGCTGCGCA
>JAVBUS010000002.1:0-5637 GCA_031555125.1 Eubacteriales bacterium
GGAATGCGCCCCGGTGGATACCCTGTACGAACACATGCAGCACCCGTACACCAAGGCGCTGTTTTCCGCCGCGCCCATCGCGGACCCGGATCGCTCGGCCCAACTGCGGCGCATCCCCCTCCAGGGCGATGTGCCCACCCCCATCGATCCCCCCAGCGGGTGTCCCTTCCGCACCCGATGCGCCCAGGCCATGCCCAAGTGTGCCCAGGAACGCCCCGCCCTGCGGGAACTGGGCGGCGGGCATCGCTGTGCCTGCCATTTGGTGGAGTAGAAAGAGGAGAACACATGTTGCACGCTTTCCCGCAGCGCACTTGGCTGGAGATCGACCTGGACGCTCTGGTGGCCAACTATCGCACCGTGCGCACACTGACCGCGCCCTGCGCCCGGATTGCCGTGGTGCTCAAGTCCAACGCATATGGCCATGGTGCGGTGCGCGTGGCTCAGTGCCTGGCCACCGAGGGTGCGGATTTTTTTGCCGTAAGCTGTGTCCGGGAGGCCCTTCAGCTGCGCCGCGCGGGCATCGCCGGAGCCATCCTGGTCATGGGGCTGGCGGAGGCGGAGCTGCTGCCCGAAGCGTTGGCCGCCAAGCTGATTCTCACCCTGGGCAGCGAAGAGGACGCCCGCGCCCTCAGCGCCGCCGCCGCTGCCCGTGGGGAACCTGCGTCCGCCCATATCAAGATGGACGCCGGCTTCCATCGCCTGGGGCTATCCATCGATGATCCCGCCCTACTGACCACCATCCATACCATGTATCATCTGCCCTACGTGCTCATCGAGGGCATTTACGCGCACCTACCCCTGCGCAGCGAAGAGGAAGACGCCCGGCAGGCCGCCCGCATGCAGGCACTGTGCACGGTCCTGCAGCAGCGGCAATGCGCCCCCTTTCTGCTGCACCTGGTGGACAGTATCGGCGTGGTGCGCTATCCCCAATGGCAACACGATCTGGTGCGGGTGGGGGCGCTGCTTTATGGTGTACGACCCAGCCGCAGCGAGCATCTGCCCTTTGCCTGCGTGCCGACCCTGCGATTTTGCACCCGGGTGGCCCGCCTGCACTGGGCGGAAGCCGAAGCCTTTGTGGGCTATGATGATACCCGCCCGCTCGCCCGCCGCACCCGCATCGCCACCCTACCTGTGGGCTACGGCGACGGCTATCCCCGGGCCTTGTCCGGCAAGGGGGAGGTCTCTGTACGCGGCCGCCGCGCCCGGGTACTGGGCCTGGTGTGCATGGATCAAATGATGGTGGACGTCACCGACATCCCCGACGCACAAGTCGGTGACGAGGTGGAGTTGCTGGGCCGTACCATCGACCTGGCCACGTATGCCCAGTGGGCCGACACCAACCGAAACGAGGTACTGTGCCGCCTGAGCGCCCGGCCCCAGCGGGTCTATCTGCGCCAGGGAAAACCGGTGCGCATCGACGATGCCATCCTGCCATAAACATGGGAGGTACCAGCGAGGAGGAATACCATGACCGCCCCCATCACCGACCTGCTGGCATTCACCCGGGAAGCTGATGCCTTGGCCGACTGGGTCATCGCACAGCGCCGCCAGCTCCATAGCATCGCGGAGCTGTCCGGCCAGGAGCATGCCACCCAGGGCTTTTTGCTTGAGACCCTAGCCCATATGGGCATTGCCACCCGGACCATTCCCGGCCATTGTGCCGTCATCGGCCTGCTCACCGGGGATCTCCCCGGCCCCACCGTGGCCTTGCGCGCCGACATGGATGCCCTACCCATCCAGGAGCCGGCCGACTGCCCCTTTGCATCCCGGCAATCCGGGGTGATGCACGCCTGCGGTCACGATGCCCACATGGCCATCGCCCTGGGCGTGGCCAAGCTGCTTTCGGCCCGCAAAAACCGCCTGCAGGGCTGTGTCAAATTCCTATTCGAACCCGCTGAAGAAACCGAGGGCGGGACCCGGCATATGATGGCCGCAGGTTGCATGGAACAGCCCCGGGTAGACGCGGTGCTGGGCCTGCACATGCGTCCCGGCATGCCCGTGGGCCAGCTCACCACCCGGGCGGGGGCCCTAAGCGGCAGCAGCGACGATGTGCGCATCACGGTGCGGGGCCACGCCGGCCATGGCGCGTATCCCGAGGGGGGTCAGGACGCGTTGGTGGCTGCGGCCCATCTGGTCACCGCTCTGCAAACCCTGGTCAGCCGTAACGTATCCCCCCTGGACAGCGCCGTGTTGACCCTGGGCACCATCGAGGGCGGCACCGCCTCCAACGTCATCTGCGAGGAAGTGCGCCTCCACGGCACCCTGCGCACCCTGCGTGCCGATACACGCGCCCTGCTGCATCGGCGGCTGGAACAGGTGGTCGCCCAGACCTGCGCCGCCCTGGACTGCACCGGCTCCCTCCATATCGAGGCAGGATATCCCGCCTTGATCAACGATTCCGCCCTAACACCCATCGCCCTGGGTGTCATGCGGGGGATCCTGGGCGAGGACGCCGTCATCATCCGGGAACAGCCCAGTATGGGCGTGGAAAGCTTCAGCTACTTTACACAGACCACCCCTGGGGTTTATTATGATCTGGGGTGCGGCCCCGGCACCGGCCTGCATACCCACACCTTCCGCGTGGACGAAGCATGCCTGCCCCTGGGCGTGGGCTTGCAATCCGCCATCACCTGTGCCCTGCTGGATCATCTGCGGGCCTGATCGCCCAAAAAAGGAGCATGCACATGCCAAAGAAGATCTTTCTCTCCGCCGACATCGAGGGGACCTGCGGCATCGCCCACTGGAACGAGACCGAAATCGGAAAACCCGGCTACGACCACTTCGCCCGGCAGATGACCCGAGAGGTGGCGGCGGCTTGCGAAGGCGCCACAGACGGCGGCATCACCGAGCTCTTTGTCAAAGATGCCCACGATAGCGCCCGCAACATCGACCCCAACGCACTGCCCACCTGTGCGCGTATTCTGCGGGGCTGGCCCCGAGAGCCCTATATGATGATGGCGGGGCTGGACAAAAGCTTTGACGGCGTGATGTTGACCGGCTATCACAGCGCCGCAGGCACCGACGGCAACCCCCTGGCCCACACCATGGCCACAAGCTATCTATTGGTCACCATCAACGGTGCCATCGCCTCGGAAGCCACCATCAACTGCCTTACCGCCGCCATGCTGGGCGTGCCGGTGCTGTTGGTCACCGGGGATGCGTTGCTGTGCGAGTCCATCCAATCCGTCAATCGCCACATCCGCACCGTGCCGGTGAGTCAGGGGTTTGGTGATGGATCCGTCAGCATCCACCCGGATCTGGCGGTGCAGCGCATTCGCGACGCCGCCAAGGAGGCCGTCAGCGGCGATCTGTCCCAGTGTCACTACCCGCTGCCCGACCGTTTTGACATCGAGGTCACCTATCGTCAACATCCGGAGGCCCTGCGCAACAGCTACTTCCCCGGCGCGGTGCGCTCTGGCCCCCGCAGCGTCGCCTTTGCCGCCAACGACTACAACGAGGCCCTGCGCTTCATGCTGTTTTGCCTATGAGCATGACGTATTTTGATCGTCCTTTGCAGCCCGGCGACCGCATCGGCCTTCTGGGCCCCTCCGGTGCCATGCGGGAGCCGGAATGGACCCCGGAAGCCCTGGCCGCCCGCATCGAAGCCATGGGCTTTGTACCCGTATTGGGCGACAGCGTTGGCGCGGGGCACGGCTATCTTTCCGGCACCGACGCAGTGCGCCTGGCGGATCTCCACCGCATGTTCGCCAACGACACCGTACGCGCCATTTTCTGCGTGCGGGGCGGCTACGGCGCGTCCCGGCTGCTGGATGCTGTGGATTGGCCCCTGGTGCGGCAGCACCCCAAGCTGCTCATCGGCTACAGCGATGTCACCGCCCTGCACCTGGCCATCCATGCGCATGCAGGGTTCCCGTCGCTCCATGGGCCCATGGTGTCCTCCGGCGCGTTGGATGAACCCTTCTCCCGGCAGCACTGCCTGCGGGCGATGACCTGCGCCGTCCCCCTGGGCACCCTGCCCTTGCCCGATGGCGCGGATAAACTGACCCGAGTCCGCGGCGGCCGGGCGGAGGGACTGCTCATCGGCGGCAACCTGAGCCTGCTGGCCGCCCTGTGCGGCACCCGCCACATGCCGGATCTCACCGGCAAAATCCTGTTCATCGAGGATGTGGGTGAAAAGACCTATGCCCTGGATCGCATGCTGACCCAGCTGCGCACCTGCGGTGCCTTTGCTGCCTGCGCCGGGGTGGTGTTCGGCGGGTTCACCGATTGCCCTGTGGAACACCCCGACTACGGCCTGACCGTGGAGCAGATCATAGAAGAAACCGTCGCTCCCTTTGGCAAGCCCATCCTGGCCGGGTTGCCCTGCGGCCACTTAACGCCCACCCTGTCCCTGCCCATGGGCCTGCGCTGCGGCGTGGATGCTGACGCGGGCACCGTCACCCTGCTGGAACCCCTCTTCGGCCGAGCGTAATCTCTCTCTCATCATCCTCACAAAAGGAGCCCTGGCATGACCGAATCTTTCAGCGAATCGCTGCCGCTGCCCTTGATCATCCTGGACTTGGAATGGAACCAGCGCTACGGACGTCAGTCTGCGGCGCTATCCGCATTGCCTCAGGAGATCGTGGAAATCGGCGCCGTCAAGCTGGACGCCTCCTTGGCCATCGTGGAACAGCTGCCTTTGCGCATCAAGCCCGTGGTCTATCCGGTTCTCCATCGCCACGTGCAGCGGGTCACCGGCATCAGTGACCACGAATGGAAGAGTGGCATCTCCTTTGTGGAGGCCGCCGACGCCCTGCGCACCTTTTGTGGTGATTCCTTTACGCTGTGCACCTGGGGGCCGGACGATTATGGGGTGCTGCTGCGTAACTTTGCCTATTGGATGTTCCCCACCGATTGGCTCGCCGCCCCCATCAACGCGCAAAAACTGCACGGCATATTCTTTGGCAGCGGCGGGCAGCAGGTGGCGTTGCAAACCGCCATGGAACAGCTCTCCGTTGCGCAAGAACTGCCGCTCCACCGTGCCCTTAGCGACGCGTATCACACGGCCAAAGTGTGGCAAAAGCTGTGCATACTCGGCGACTCTGTGCCGCCGGAAGATCCGCGCTTTCGCGCCTTGTCCGCCCTGCGCACGGACTATGCCCAACATATACAAACCCGTTGCGCCGTGCACCGTACCCCCTGCCGCAACGCGCCGGAAGCGGCGAACTATGCCGCCAACCTGCCCATCGCCTGCGGGCAATGCGATAAAGCCCTGTCCCCATATACTGCCCGTGTTTATGTGGAAGGCAAGCAAACGCTGGAGCAATACGCCCTGTGCCCCACCCACGGCATGATGCGCATCCAATGTGCCCTACAGCGTATCGCCGACGGATCGGTGTGCCTGCGCATCCTGACCACCCCGTCCACAGAAAAGCAGGCCCTGCAGTTTGAGGAGCGCCACGCCCGCATGACCCCGCGTCGCCGCAGGCATCGCAGACCCCGGCGCGGCCCCGCTACCCCAGGGCTCCCAAAGTTTGACCCCCCGACACCGTAATACTAAATCCAAATAGATGTACGCCGAGATCCAGCGGATATTTTACCGGCAGGCGTTGTCGCGCCTCGGTCAACGTAGCTGCCGGCTACGTCTCCCTCGGGCTCCTAGCCAGCCGAAAAAATCTCTCGCTTGCTCTTCGGCGA
>JAVBUS010000274.1:0-9258 GCA_031555125.1 Eubacteriales bacterium
TCGCCGAAGAGCAAGCGAGAGATTTTTTCGGCTGGCTAGGAGCCCGAGGGAGACGTAGCCGGCAGCTACGTTGACCGAGGCGCGACAACGCCTGCCGGTAAAATATCCGCTGGATCTCGGCGTACATCTATTTGGATTTAGGGCGTGTTTCAAAACTCCGGAAGCGCAATTTCCGGCGGCTT
This sequence comes from Eubacteriales bacterium, assembly GCA_031555125.1. Taxonomy (GTDB): domain Bacteria; phylum Bacillota; class Clostridia; order Christensenellales; family Aristaeellaceae; genus WQXF01. Next base: position 183 of record JAVBUS010000274.1, read on the forward strand.
TTCCGCCATATCGGCGTCGTTCTGCACTTGGCGTACCTCCAGTACGCCGCGTTCCGACTCCTTGACCTGCCGCAAAATCCTTGGAACTTGCATTTCCTCCCCTTTTGAAACACGCCCTAGTATTATGCCGTTGCAACTCCCATGCCGATAGTAAACCACAGACGATGCGTCCTGTTCGCAGGATTTGGCTTATTGATTTCTTAAGAAATTCTGATGACTACGCTCATTGGCATGCAAAAAGCGCCTGTTCGTCGTGAAACGAGACAGGCGCTTTGCCCACACAGGGGTTATTGCCCCTTATGAAAGCTCAATTTCCCCTCCGTCAGTTCGGCCACGATGTGATCGCCCAAGGCGATGCGGCCTGCCAGCAGCTCCTCGCTCAGTGCGTCCTCCACCATGCGTTGGATGGCCCTGCGCAGCGGTCGGGCGCCGTACTGCGGATCGAATCCCTCCGTCGCCAGGAACTGCACGCACTCCTCGCCGATGGTCAGGTGCACGTCGCGCTCCTCCAGGCGTTTAACCACCTGCCCCAGCATAAGGCTCGCGATGGCGTCGATGTGCGCCCGCTCCAGGGGATGGAAAACAATGATTTCGTCCACACGGTTGAGAAACTCCGGTCGAAACAGGTTCTTGATCTCGCCCATGATCGTTTCCTTCATCTGTTCATAGGAGCGGGCCTGTTCCACCGCATTAGCGGCATCCGCAAAGCCCAGCCGGCGCTGGTTGATCAGCGCATGGGCCCCCGCGTTGGAGGTCATGACCACCACGGTGTTTTTGAAGTCCACCGTGCGGCCCTGGGCATCCGTCAACCGCCCGTCCTCCAGGATCTGCAGCAGGATGTTAAATACGTCGGGGTGGGCCTTCTCCACCTCGTCAAACAGGATGACGCTGTATGGCTTGCGGCGCACCTTCTCGGTGAGCTGACCGCCCTCGTCATAGCCCACGTAGCCAGGAGGTGAACCCACCAGACGGCTGACAGTGTGCTTCTCCATATATTCCGACATGTCGATACGGATCACAGCGTTCTCGTCACCAAACATGGCCTCGCCCAGGGCGCGGCACAGTTCGGTTTTACCCACACCGGTTGGGCCTAGAAAGATGAAGGAACCGATAGGCCGTTTGGGATCCTTGAGTCCGGCACGGGCACGGCGAATGGCTCGCGCCACCGCGCCCACAGCCTCGTCCTGACCGATGACCCGCTGGTGAAGCAACTCCTCCCGTTTAAGCAGGCGTTGGGATTCATCCTCGGTAAGCTGCATCAAGGGAATGCCGGTCCAGGCCGCCACGATCTGCGTGATCTCCGCCTCCCCCACCGTGCTGCGGTCGGCGTTACGCTGATCTTCCCATTCCTTACGGCGATTTTCCATCTCGGTGCGCACCGCACGTTCCCGATCCCGCAAAGTGGCTGCCGCCTCAAAGTCCTGGTGCTGGACAGCCTCTTCCTTCTCTTTCAGGATTTCGTCCAGCTTGGCTTGGGTCTCCTTCATGTCTAACGGGGCGGTATAGGATTGAATTCGCACCCGGGAAGCCGCTTCATCGATCAGGTCAATGGCCTTGTCGGGCAGAAAACGATCGCTGATGTAGCGGCTGGACAGGGTGACGGCAGCTTCCAGGGCCTCGTCGGTGATGCGTACTTTGTGATGTGCCTCGTACCGATCGCGCAGGCCGCGCAGGATCTCGATGGCCTCTTCCGGCGAAGGTTCGCCCACCTTGACGGGTTGGAAGCGCCTTTCCAGTGCAGCGTCCTTCTCGATATGCTTACGGTACTCGTCCAGGGTGGTGGCACCGATGCACTGCAGCTCGCCCCGTGCCAGGGCAGGTTTGAGGATGTTGGCGGCATCCATGGCACCTTCCGCGCCGCCGGTGCCTACCAGGGTATGTAGTTCGTCGATGAACAGGATCACGTTCCCCGCCGCTTTCATTTCGGCCAGGGCATTCTTGAGGCGCTCCTCGAACTCGCCGCGGTACTTGCTGCCCGCCACCAAGGATGCCAAGTCCAGCGAGAATACTCGCTTGCCCCGCAGATTTTCCGGCATGTTGCCCGCCGCGATGATTTGGGCCAGGCCTTCCGCGATGGCGGACTTGCCCACGCCGGGCTCGCCGATGAGCACCGGGTTGTTTTTGGTGCGCCGGGACAGGATCTGGATCACGCGCTCCACTTCGTTGTTGCGGCCGATGACCGGATCCAGTGCGCCCTCCTCCGCGGCCTTGGTGAGGTCCCTTCCAAACTGGTTCAGGGTCTTGGTGTCCCCCTCCCTTGCGCTGCGGGGCATGCCGGTCTCCTCCGCGCCCGCAGGACCTTCCTCCGTAAGCTGTGAAAGCAGTGCTTCCCGCGCGATCCGCAGATCCACGCCCAGGTCGATGAGCACTCTGGCGGCCACGCCCTCCCGTTCACGCATGAGCGACAGCCACAAATGTTCGGTGCCTACGTAGTTGTGCTTCAGCGCCCGCGCTTCCATCATGGCCGCTTCCAATATCTTTTTGCTGCGGGGGGTGTACCCCTTCAGTTCGCCGCCCTTGCCGGGGCCGATCAGGCGTGTCAAGTAACCCTCCACCTGGTCGTGATCAATATGCTGTAATATCTTGGTCATGATGACGCCGGGATCCAGCATAAGCCCCAGCAAAATGTGCTCGGTGCCCACGTAGTCGTGCTGCATGTCTCGGGCGCTCTGCTCCGCGCCCGCCAATGCGCGCTTTGCGCGTTCGGTGAATCTATCGAGTGGATTGGTGTTCATTCGCAACACTTCCTTTTTGTAAACTTTGACTGCGCTACTGTGCGCAGGTCTTGCGGATCAGCTCGGCGCGCATCTGGTCCCGCTGCTCCGCCGTCAAATCCTTGCTGGCCTTCTCAATCATGCAAGCGGGCTGCGCCGCATAGAGCAGGTCATCCAGCTGCTCGGGCGGGATGTTCACCATGCCCAGGGCCGCCGCAAGACGCACATCGCTCCAGCGCTGCATAAACTCCTTGCTGTCCATACGCCGGGCGTGTGTAAACACCCCCACAGAGCGCATCAGTTGATCCTCCAGCTTGATCGCGTCGCGCTCCGTCAGCGCCTGTCGCGCACGACGCTCCAGATCGGCGATTTGCTTACCCACCGCTTCAATGGTCTCCACGATCTCCTGCTCGGTGCGTCCCAGGGTAATCTGGTTGGAAATCTGGTACAGGTTCCCCTGCGCATCGCTCCCCTCGCCATACAGCCCCCGGATTGTCAGACCTAATTTGGCAACCCCCTGACCCACCGCACCCATTTGGCCGCCCATGGTCAAGGCCGGCAGATGCAACATCTCCGACGCCCGCATACCGGAGCCGGTGTTGGTTGGGCAGGCGGTCAAGTACCCCAATTGCTCATCAAACGCGTACTGTACCTTCTGTTCGATGCGTTCATCGATCTCCCGGGCCAGGGTGGCGGCCTGGGTCAACTGGTCCCCGGGCATCAGGGCTTGTATGCGCAGGTGATCCTCCTCGTTCACCATGATGCTTACGCGCTCATCCTGGCGAATCAGCGCCGCCGCCAGTTCCGCACGGCGGAACAGATCCTTGCTGATCAGGTGACGCTCCACCAGCGACTGGCGTTGCACCGGGGAGATATCTGCCATGCGCACCAAACGATAGGCCGACGCGTCTTCCACGCTGGCCACCGCGTCGGTGATGCGTCGCACGGACTCCGCCGCCCAGACGTCGTTCATCATGGTGGGAAAGGGAATATCTTGATAATTGCGGGCCAGCCGCACCCGGCTGGAGATCACCACATCCCGCTGCTGGCTGGGTGCTTTACACATGTGAGTCCCCCTCCTTTCCGATGGCGGTGTTGGGCGTTAGCTGCTCTTGCAGAGTGCGCAGCTCGTCCCGCAGCGCCGCCGCACGTTCAAAGTTCTCTTGCTCGATAGCGCTCTGCATCTCACCGCGTTTTTGGTCGATCTGCCGCTTGATCTGCAGGCTCTCGCCCATCCCTGCGGGAATGTGCCCCTCGTGCTGCAGCCGCCCATGGATGCGCTGCAATACCGGGGACAGCTGTTTGCGAAAATCCCGGTAGCACTGAGCGCACCCCAGCACGCCGCTCTGAGAAAATTGACGATAGGACAAGCCGCAGCGACTGCAACGCAGTCCCTCATCCTGGGCGGCACGGGAGGGCATCCCCTCCAACAAGCCTGAGAGGAGGCTGGAGACATCCTGCAGCGAGAATGCGCCCTGCGCATGGGCACATTCCGCGCATAGGTTCATCTCAGTCCTCTCCCCGTTAATGACCTGGGTAAAGTGGATGGTGGCTTGGTTTTGTTTGCATTGTTCACATAGCATGTATTATTCCTCCCCCTGTCCCTGGGCAATGGCCAGCAGCATGTTGCGCAAGATGGCGGCCCGCAGGACATCCTTTATATTGATGGGTAGCGCGATGGCGGCACCGCTGACGGCGGCTCGCATGATCCGGGCTTGACCCGGCGTGATGGCAAGCTGTTGCAGCATGCCGGAAATCACCGCCAGGGCCTGTTGCTCGCTGATGGCTTCTCCGATACGCTGGTGCAATAGCAGCATGTGCTGCTCCCGTCCATCCTGCGGTGTGATGCGGATGATGCGAATGTACCCGCCGCCCCCGCGTCTGGATTCGATGATGTACCCGTGATCCGGCGTAAAGCGCGTAGCCAGCACGTAGTTGATCTGGGACGGTGCGCAGCGGAAGTACTCCGCCAGCTCGTTGCGTTTGAGCTCTACTTGGGTCTGTTGCGCCGCTTCTTCCGCCATCAATTCCTTGATAAAGGCCTCGATGGTATCACTGAGTGGTCGCAAGCGCTCACTTCCTCTCTGTACACGATATGCGCGGTTCGTGTCTGGCATAGCGATACCTCTATGCCAGTGTGCCCCGCAGGCGCTGGGTGGAGTCCGAAAGATCTGGTTTGACTTTCTTTGATCTTTGCTATCAGTATAGCGCGGCTTGGATAAAAACGCAATAGGTTTTTGACTTTCTTTGATCTTTTCTTTTTCGCACAAAAAAACCGGGGAAAAGGGTGCATCCTCTTCCCCGGATCAAGAAACCGAGCAAAAAATCTAGTTAATTGCCCGATGCCTCGGCAAGGGTTACCACTTCCACTGCGTTGACACTGGCACGCGCTTTGGTCTCTGAATCAAAGGACCACATTGCATATCCACAAACGATACCCAGGACAACGGAAAGAATCATAGCCTTCTTGATCAGCGCACGCATACCAGGTGCCTCCTTCAAACTCTGCCGCAAGGACTGCGGTTCTTGTATGAACAGATCATAACATGATAGTGAAGTAATTGCAACTGAAACATGAATTAATATTTCAAAAATATTACGATTATATTTCTGATCGTCTTGTTTTCATGATTTTTCTTGCAAAAAATCCAGAAGCAAATTGCTCCTGGATTTTTATTACGAATTGTAAAGTTTTATGACTTTTCCTGTTGTCCGTGTTTGGCCCGCAAGCGCGCCGCTCCTTCGTCGCGCCCGGTCCTCTCCAGATGGCCGCAGTATTGCTCCAGTGCACCCACCGTATGGAATGGCCCGCCCTCGCGCATGACGGTCCACATGGGATCTGCGTCGCTGGCGGATTTTCGCATTTGGGCCTCTTGCCAGTCCAAGATGATCTTGGCCCCCCGAGCGCAGATCTCCGGATGGTCGACTTTTACATCCCATTGCTGGTGCGGATCCGCTGCCAGGTCAAACAACATTTCGTCATCGAACAGGTGATACCCGTCGTGGATGGTACGCATATAGAGCCAATGGTCAAACCGGGCACTTCGCTGGCATACGTGGGCCATTTGGGAAATGATTACGTGATCCCAACCACAGTCTTCCCCCCGCATCAAAGCAGGCGCAAAGGAGCGACCATCCCAATGGGGGCTGGCGGGCACCGACAGCAGCTCCGCCATGGTGGGCGGCAAGTCCAGCAAGTAATGGAAACCCGGATCCACATGGCCGGCCTTGCAGCCCGGCCACCGCACCAACATGGGGATGCGGCAGGTAGCCTCATCGGCGGTTCCGTGCTCCCCATAGATCCCCAACTCTCCAAAGTTTTCCCCGTGGTCAGAGGTCAGGATCACCGCCACATCGTCAAAAACACCTTGCGCCCTCAGCGCATCGAAGACCTGGCCGATCAGGCTGTCGGCATAATGAATGCCGCAGTCATAGCCGTCGATGACGGCCCGCAGGTCCTGATAGGAGCGGATGGCACCGGGATGCTTAGGATACTTCGGATTGGTGGCATCGGTATACATGCCCAGATCGTACACGCTGTGGGGGCCGATGTGCTGCTGATGGCGGGCGTAGTCTTCCGGGGTGATCCACGTGGGCAAGTCGTCCCCGGCAAAGGGATTGACATAGTCCTCCGGCGTCCGGTAGGGCGTGTGGGGATCCCACAGGTGCAGGTGCAGGTACCAGTTGTCCCGGGCGGCGTTGCGGTCTATCCAATCCAGGGCCACGGGCAGCACCTCGTTGCCGCACTCGACACCACCCTTGCCCACGTTGTAGGTCTCATGAAAACCCGCGTTGTACCAGAAAGAGGAGTGCCGTTCCGGAAAGGTGCTGATGGACGCGGTGTGCAGCCCGGCCTTACGGAACACGAAGTGGTAGTTGCCCCGGTCGATGGGATCGCTGAATCCGCGATCCAGGGCGCTCAAGCGCCGATCCGCCGCAGTCCCGCCATGTCCCACCGCGCCGTTGCGGATGCCAAACATGCCGCTGACCAAGGCCGCACGGGAAGGCAGACAAGGCGCGTCGGAACAGTACATGTGATCGAAGCGTACGCCCTCCCGGGCGATTTGATCCAGGTTGGGTGTTGTCTGGCGTGCGTAGCCGTAGCAACTCATGTGATCCGGTCGCAGAGTATCGATATCGATCATCAGTATGCGCATGCTGTCTCTCCTTCTCTTACGTCAAGGATGCCTGGATCCCTTTGAGCAGCGCCAGGGCTTGAACAGCCCGCAGCAGAAACGCTTCTCCGCCCCCCGCCTCCAAAGAAATCCGCTCGTCATAGCCGCTATCCTTTAGCCCCTGAAAAAAAGCACCATACGGTTCCTCCTGGGCATGTACCGGCATGCCGCGACCCAGCAAGCGGGCCAGATGCACATGGCGCAACAGGCCCTTCGCCTCCCGCAAGGACGCGGTGGCGTCGCCGCCCATGGCTTCGTGATAATAATCCACCAGTGCTGCCACCGCCGGGTGCCCCACCTGCCGCACCATCCGCAGGCCCTCGGCCAGGGTGTTGAGAATGTTGGACTCCGTACGGTTCAGGGGCTCGATGACCAACAGAATGTTCCGGGCCTGGGCCTCATCCCCGAACCTGGCCAACACGGTCGCAAGTTGCTCCCACCCATCCCGTACCGCGAACCCGTCCGGCACGTTGCGCGCCCCAGACGAGCCAAAGACCACACGCTTGCAGCCGCAGGCCGCCGCCCGGTCCAAGGCGCGCCGGGCGTAGTCGATGGCCCCGGCGTGGTCCGCCTGATTGCCCGTAAGCCGCAAGCTGCCGGGCAGAAAGTTGTTGCAGCACTCCCCCTGGATCCCCGCCTCTCGCAGGGCTTTGAGAGGCCCCGCGGCAAAGGCGGCGTCATCCAAGGCCGTGATTTGGGCCAAGGGCAGTTCCACATAATCAAAGCCCGCTTCCGCCATGGGTACGATGCGATCCGCGCCAATGCCCGCCGGATCCTTCGTCCCCATGCTGATACAAACACCATATCGCATGGCTACCGTCCCCCTTCATCATGCAGGTCAGCCAAGCTGCCCCGCTTTTCAATATCCATACGCCGCCGTTCCAGGGCAGCAAAACTGATCTCGATGGCCTCCACGGCCTCCGCAGGCGTCATGCAACCCACGCTCACCAAGTCGCAGGGGCGGATGGTGTTCCAGGCAAAGTTAAGCCCCACAAAGGGTGTCGCCCGGCCCGCCGCCATGGGCTTGATGGTCAGCACCGGCTTTTTCGCATCCCAGATCATCTGGTTGACGGTCTCGACCTCCAACTGCATCAAAAAGCCCATGCAGTTGTAGATTTGGATGCAGCCCTCGATGTCATAGTCCTGCTCCGTACAATAAGCCAACACCTCCGGCATGTGGGCGGACAAGCCGGGAATCAAGTCCCGCTCCCGGATCATCTCCAGGTATTCCGGCAATCGCCGGATGGTGTGGGTGCGCTTGTCGATAAGCTCCTCCACCATCTGGTGAAAAGGCCAGCTGAAGGTGACGCCGTTGCGCTTGTTGTCGTCGAAGGCCTCGCGGGCGCTTCGCCTCCCCTGGGCTGTGTCCGATGTGTCAAAGTGCGGCGTGTCGATGATGTACAGCTTCTTGCCGGTCATATCCTCGGCCTGATGCACCGCCTCAAAGACCAGCGGCGTAATGCCTCCCAGGATCACATTGACGCCGGCATCCAGGTACACACGCAGCATATGCGCCGCGTTCTCGCGGTCCAGTCGGTTAAACTCCTTAATCTTTTCGTCCGCCGCCGCGCTGCGGTGGCTGAATCCGTTGATCCAATTGGTACCGATGACCATGCGGGATACTTCGATGCCCCCGATCTGCGTGGTCGGAAACTGCTGCCCCGGCATAGGCTCCCTCCTCTTGCTCCTGCTCTTCCACCGGCCGATGCGCTGCCCTCATTTTACCACATTCACATCCGGTTTTGCATACCCTGCTCCAAGTATCCACGCAAAAATGCACCGTCACGAGTTTCCTCGTCGCGGTGCATTCTCACGCATCTACCGTTCGAACCAAACAAGCCCATTCGGCGCCATCTCCAGCAGAAAACTGCTGCCGTCCCCACGGTACACCGTGGTGGTCTGGGGCTCATAGGTATTATTGACCACGCAGTATTTGCCGTTATCCGGATATGCGTGGACTTCCACGTTCAGATTGCTGCTGTACCACACCTGCAGCTGATCCTCCGCGCCGGCGCTCCACAGGATGGCGCGATGCAGCAAGCGCGTATTCTCAAAGCTATAGGGCAGACCGCTGACATATACGCAGCGACCTTGGCCGCATTGGTTCACCGCCAACTGCACGCTCTTGTGCGCCTTCATCGCTTGGTTGGCGATGGGGGTATAGGGCGTCTCTGTGGCCACCAGCAC
>JAVBUS010000053.1:0-4142 GCA_031555125.1 Eubacteriales bacterium
TGCTCAACCTGATCAGCCACGGTCCGGTGGAAAAGGGGCTGGACATCACGGAGGGCGGTGCGCGGTATTACAACATGGGCATCGACGGCACCGGCATCGCCACGGTGGCCGATTCCTTCGCTGCACTGGAACAGCGCATTGAAGAGGAGCGCCGCCTCACCTGGCTCCAGGTCTACGCCGCCCTGCAGCGGGACTTTTCCGGCGAAGGGGACGAGTACATCCGTCGCATGCTGGCCGCCAGCAACCGTTACGGCGGGGGCAACACCCGTGCCGATGCATGGGCGCAGCGCGTCTCCCGAGGGTTCTGCGACGCGGTGGTGTCCATGGACGGAGATGGGGTCAAGTTCATTCCCGGCTGGTTCAGCTGGTCCAATACCATCCCCATCGGCCAGGCAGTGGGGGCCACCCCCAACGGCCGTCACAAGGGACAGCCCATCAACCACGGGGCCAATCCCCATCCCGGTTTCCGCAAAGATGGCGCACTGACCGCTATGAGCAACGCCATCATCGGCGTCCAGGCCGGCTACGGCAACACCACGCCCATTCAGCTGGAGCTGGATCCGGGCATTGCCCGGGACGAAGAGGGCATCGACAAGATGGTGGCCTACATCCGCACCATCTTCCGGCTGGGGGCCACACTGCTCAACATCAACATCATCGACTCGGACGCCATCTTGGCCGCCCACAAGGATCCCGACGCGTACCCGGACCTGGTGGTGCGGGTGACGGGCTTCACCGCCTACTTTTGTCTGCTGACTCCGCAGTTTCGTCAACTGGTGGTAGACCGCATTTTGCGGGCAGGATAAATGACAAGGAAGCATAAGGAGGAATGTGTATGCCCACCCCCAAAATCCGCATCGGCATCGTCGGCACCGGCGGGATCGCCCACGCGCACATGAAACCCTACATGACCTTTGACGATGTGGAAATCGTCGGCGCTTGCGACATCGTCCCCGGCAAGGCACGCGCCTTTTTGGACGGCTACGGCCTGACAAAGACACCTGCTTTTGACAGCGTGCAGGATCTGATCAAGAACGTACAGATGGACGGTGCCAGCGTGTGCACCTACAACACCACCCATGCCGAATGCGCCATCGCGCTGCTGGAGGCCGGGATTCACGTCCTGTGCGAAAAACCCATGTCTTTCACCCTGTTGGAAGCCGTGGACATGGTGCGCGCTTCCCGCAAGGCAAAGAAGATCTTGACCATCGGCTTCCAACCGAGGTATGATTTTATGCGCAAGAAGGTGGATGACATCATCGCCTCCGGCGCCCTGGGCAAGGTTTATTACGTACAGAGCGGCGGCGGCCGTCGCCGGGGCATTCCCGCCGGAACCTTTGTGGAAAAGGAAAAGGCCGGGTACGGTTGCCTGGGCGACATCGGCTGTTACTCCATCGATGAGTGTCTGCATGCCATCCGGTACCCCAAGCCCTTGACGGTATCGGCCATCGCCACCAACCACTTTGGCAAGAATCCGAAGTATTGGCCCGGGGCGGACACCTTTGAGGTAGACGACTTCTCCGTAGCACTGGTGCGCATGGAAGGCGATGTGACCTATGTATTCAAGCAATCCTGGGCCATGCATGCCGATACGCTGGGCGACACCCTGTGGTTGGGCACCGAAGGTGCCATCAAGGTGCGCTGTACGGAGGATGAACTGCATCGTCCCTCCCGGGTGATGTACTATACCGACGTCAACGGCCAGCACGTCGATTCCTACGTGCTCCCCTCCATCCCCTTTAACGCCTATGAGGGCTCCCGGCCCGTGGACATCTGGCCCGCCAAGATGCGTGGCTTTGTGGACGCGGTGCTCACCGGCGGTCCCGCCCCCGTCCCGGGGGAGGAAATCCTGTACAACCAAGCGATCTGCGACGGTATCTACCGTTCGTCTCAATTGGGCCGCGAGGTGGAGATCGACATCCCGGTCATCTAGGTCGTGTTTCAAAACTACGAAGGCGCAATGATCTGCGGCGTTCCCGCCATATCAGCGGCGTTTTTCGCTTAGCGTACCGCTGGTGCGCTAAGCTGCGACGCCTTGATCTGACGGAAAGTCCTTGATTCTTGTATTTCCTCCCCTTTTGAAACACGCCCTGGCACATCAAGAAAAGTACTGGAGGAATAAACATGGTTCAGGTATTGATGCTATCCAAGTGGCACGTGCATGCAGAAGACTACGCCCGCACCGTGATGGCGCAGCCCGATGCCAAGATCACCTGCGTGTGGGACGACGATGTGGCCCGTGGCAAAGCCTGGGCGGATTCCCTTGGCGTTGCCTTTGAGGCGGATCTGGACACCGCATTGGCCCGGACCGACGTAGACGCCGTGGTGGTGGACACCCCCACAACCGACCACCGTCGGGTCATGCTCAAGGCCGCGGCGGCGGGCAAGCATATTTTTACAGAAAAGGCCCTGGCCCCCACAGTGGAGGACTGCAAGGCCATCGCGGAAGCCGTCAAAAAGAGCGGCATTAAGTTCTGCATCTCCCATCCGCACCTGACCACTCCCCTGGCGCAGCTGTGCAAGCAGGCTATGGACGAGGGATGGATTGGCGACGTGCACTATATGCGCATGCGCATGGCCCATGACGGCTCCTCCCGGGGCTGGTTACCGGATTACTGGTACAAGGTAGAGGATGCGGGCGGCGGCGCCATGATGGATCTGGGTTGCCACCCCATGTACACAGCGGCCTACCTGCTGGGCAAGCCCGTGCGGGTCAACGCGATCTTCAACAACCGTTGTGCGCCCAATGGCGTGGATGACAACGCCGTGGCCGTGGTGGAGTTCGAAAATAAGGCCATCGCCGTGCTGGAGACCTCCTTTATTTCGCCCTATCAGGCCAACTGCTTCGAGCTACTGGGTACCGAAGGTGCCATCGTCCAGATCGGCAAGGACATCAAGGTGCGGTCCAACCGGTTCAAGGACGGCTGGTTCACCCCGGACAAACTGCCGGAACAGTTGCCCGCGGCCCTGCGCATGTGGCTGGACGGCATCGTGTCGGGCAAGCCCATCCTTTTCGATGTGGACCGCGCTATTGAGCTGACGGTGCTACTGGAGAACGCGTACCGGGCTAACGAGACCGGCAAAGCCGTCACGCTGTAATCAACGGCACCGCAACGGGGCCTTATCCATGCTTGTAGGCATTGGGGCTGACCCCTACATATTTCTTAAACACGCGGCAAAAGTGTTCGGTGCTCATAAAGCCCACTTTTGCCGCGATTTCGTATACCTTGGCGGGGCTGCCCGCCAGCAGCTTTTGGGCCTGCTGCACGCGAATACCGTTGAGCGTGTCCACAAAGGAGGCCTTGGTTTCCTTTGCAAAGAGCGAGCTAAAGTACGCCTCGCTCAGGCCCACATACTCGCTGATCATCTTTAGGCTGATTTCCTCCGCATAGTTGTCCTGCATAAAGGCCAGCGCCAAGGCCACGGGTTGGGCATAACGGCTCTGAAGCGGCGCGGGTTGCTCTGCTGCCTGTGCGCACTGTGCCAGGCGCAGGCGCTCCTGGGCCTCGGCATGCTGTTCCGGAATGTAGCGGAAGAAGGCGGCCGCCGTGCTCATGCCCACCGACAGCCGCACGCCAAAGTATGTGCGCAGGGCGATCTGCAGCCGATGAATCAACGCATCGATCAGGGGGCGATGCTCGGTGATGTTCAAGTGCTCAAAGGTCAACAGCACGCAGTACCGACCGGCGTCCAATTGCAGATAGGCTGCGTGACCCATCTCGGCCAATTGCTGCCGGAACAGGTCCTCCACCCCCTTGGTGAACATCCCGTGGTTCTGGGCGGACACCGTGCGCAACGTCTCCGGATAGTCCGACAGGGAAGCCAGCAGCAGTACCTGACAGGCCCCATGCAGGCCCAAGGCCTCACAATCCGCCGGAGAGGTGGGGGTATCCCCGGCCAACAGAGACTGCAAACGCTGGGCGCACGCCTCTACCCGTGCGCTCTCCAGCCGAATCTGTTGCCTGCGCGAATCCTTGAGGGCGGCATCCAACACGGCGCGCACCTTGTCACCATCCATATCGGTCTTTACGATATAGTCGATGGCCCCCAGCTTAAAGCCCAGCCGCACGTTCTCAAAATCATTGTACGCGCTAAGGATCACCACCGGTTGGTCATGGCCCTGCGCCCGCATTTGCCGGATC
>JAVBUS010000128.1:0-2913 GCA_031555125.1 Eubacteriales bacterium
AGGATGTGCCGGGAATCGGCGTGGTGAATCTCACCCGGCGCGATGTGGTACGCCACGAGCTGGTGCTGTCCATTGTGGAGGCATACGAACGACGCGCTTTGAAAACGGAGGAGTGGCCCCATGGCAAGGCCTGATACAGGGTCCAAGAAAAAACTGCGGCAACAGCTCAAGGATCCTCGCTTTGCTGCGGGGCTCTTGTGGTGCGGTGCAACGGCCCTGATCATCACCCTGTGCATCACGGTGATGACACCGGAGCGGTACAACCTGCACGTGGGCGACATCGCCAAAAAGACCATCACTGCCAGCAAGGATGTGGTGGATGAGCAAATCACCCATCAGCGTAAGGAAGCTGCGGCTGCCCAGGTGCGTGCCGTATCGTATAAGGATGAGACCATCGCGGGCGAGGTCATGAACGATGTGCAAACCGCCTGCGACGAGGTGCGCGCCGTTCACCGCTTTGGCGAGGAGATCCACGCGGAGCAGAACGCCGCACCGGATGCGGTCATCGTGTACAGGGACGAGGATATGACGAAAGCCACGGAGCTGATTCCTACGGTGCCCATGACCCATGAGCAGATTCGCACAGTATTCGCTATGACCCAAGCCGAGGTGGATGATCTGTGTCAGAACCTGACCGCCAGCGTGCGCACCACCATCGCCACCACCATCCTGGAGGGGGAGGTGCCGGACGCCATCACCAACATTCAAAAATTGGTGTATAACATGCCGCCCAACCAGTGGTGGAATGTGGCACAACCCATTTTACGCGCATGCCTGCGGCCCAATATGATCATTGATCAGGAGAGCACCGAGGCCAACCGCCAAAAGGCCCGGGACGAAGTGGAACCCACGGTCTATAAACCCGGTGAAAACGTGGTGGTGGCGGGGGAACGCGTCACGGCCCCCCAACTGGCGGTGCTTAATTCCCTGGGCATGATCCAGGGCACGCGTTATGATACCGAGCTGTATATTGGTATCGTGTTGTTGGTCTCCTTGCTGATGGCGGGCCTGTATGTGCAGCTATATTTGTTTGTGCCCGATGTGATCCACTCCTTCCGACTGCAGGTGTTGTTGCTGCTGATCCTGGGGCTGACCCTGGTGTTATGCGTGATCATCATGCAGTTTGTGCCCCAGATGCTCCCGGTAGCGTTAGCGGTGCTGCTTTGCACCATACTCCTGGGTACCCGCGTGGCCTGGAGTGTCAACGTGACGCTGGCGTTGTTGTTGGGCCTGCTGGTGCTCAAGGGCAGCCTATCCAACTCCACACAGGCCCTGGCGATCACCCTGATGGCCATCTCCGGCGGATTGGTGGGCATTATGGCTGTGCGCAAGCGGGTATCCCGCAGCAAGGTGCTGCTATCCGGCGCCTTCGTGGGGGTCACCAATGCGATGATCCTGTTTGCGGCAGGGCTGGTGCTCAACAACGACATTCATTCGGTGCTGGTCTCGGCCGGGTATGGCATGCTTGCGGGCCTTCTGGCACCGGTGCTGTGCGTGGGCATACAACCCGCGTTGGAAGTGCTCTTTAACCTGGTAACACCGGCCAAGCTGCTGGAACTGTCCAATCCCAACCATGCGTTGCTTCGGCGATTGATGATCGAAGCGCCCGGCACGTACCATCATTCCATGGTGGTGGCCAACATTGCGGAGGCTGCTGCGGAGGCCATTGGGGCGAACCCGCTGCTTGCACGAGTCGGCGCGTATTATCACGACATCGGTAAGCTCAAGCGTCCTGGCTATTTTAAGGAGAACCAGACCGGAGAGAACCCACACGATCACACAGATCCCCGCGTGTCCACGGCTATCTTGGTAGCCCATGTCCGGGACGGCGTGGCCTTGGGCCAGCGTCATCGCTTGCCTCAGCGCGTGCTGGACATGATCGCCCAGCACCATGGCGACACCCCGGTGCTCTTCTTCTATCATAAGGCGGTACAACTGTGCGAGGGGCAGCCCGTGGATATTAAGGACTTCCGGTACGAGGGACCACGGCCACAGACCGCGGAGGCCGCCCTGCTGATGCTGGCCGATACGGTGGAAGCCGCCGTGCGCACCATTCAGGACGCTACGCCGGAAAAGATCACCGAGACCATCCGCCGGCTGGTCAAGGGCAAGGCCGAAGACGGACAACTGGATGTGACACCCCTTACCTTTCGAGACATCGACCGGGTGTGTTCTGCCTTCGACCAAGTGCTCAACGGCGTGTTCCACGAGCGGATTGAGTATCCTACCATCGAGATCCACCCCGTAAAGGAACTGCCCAAGGAAGTAGAAGCGTATATGCAGGAGCAGCAAGCGGTAGAGCGCCTGCAAAAAAAGACGCAACAAAGCCAAGAAGCATCCCCTGCGGAAGCGACGCGAGCAAAGCCTGCGGAGCAGCAAGCCGCACCCGAGCCGTCGCCCGCCGCGCCGCCTACGGAGGTAGAAGGATGACGCTGGAATGGCAGCTGGATGTGCCGATACCTGCGGATTTTGATCAAAACCAGACATTGCTGACCCAGGCAGCACAAGCCGTCATAGATGCGGAGGGACTGACGGGGAAGTATCAGGCCTGCGTCGTGCTCACCGATGACGCCGCGATACAGGGACTCAACTTACGCACCCGCGGCAAGGATACCGCCACCGATGTGCTGTCCTTTCCTCAAGCGCGGTTTCCTTTCGGGACTGCCCGGGATCATCCCAGGCGGATGCGGGCATTGCTGGATCCGGACACGGGATGCATGCATGTGGGAGACATCGTGATCTCCATGGATCATGCGGCCCGGCAAGCAAAAGAGTACGGACATAGCCCCCAGCGGGAGCTTGGCTATTTGCTGGTTCATGGCATGTGCCATCTGTTGGGATACGACCACGAGGAGAAAGCACAGCGCGTCGCGATGCGCACTGTGGAAGAGACCGCGCTGGCCAAGGTGGGCT
>JAVBUS010000095.1:0-4476 GCA_031555125.1 Eubacteriales bacterium
GGTGGTCCGCCTGCCCGCACATTTCCGCCGGCGCTGATGACGAAGGAAGGCATGGGGGAGGCCAACATCTCCTGTGCCACCCGTTCCACGGCAAAGCCCTTGGCAACGGCGCCCAAATCCAACTGCAGTTGCGGATCGGCATAGTACACGGTGCAGGCGGCTTCGTCCAGCACTACATCCTCCATATTTACGTGCTGCGATGCGGCTTGCAGCTCCGCCTTGGGGGGCAGTTGGGCGTGTTCCGGATCGGCCAGGCCGTCCTCGCGATAGGTGTGCCATAGCTGTAGCACGGTACCCAGCGCCACATTGACGGTGCCCTGTGTGAGGGGTTGTTGTGCGCGGCAAAACAGCAGCAAGGCCATCAAATCTGGATCGACGGTCACCGGTCCCTTGGCGGCTTCTCGATTGAGCACGAACAGGTTGTTGATGCCCGGATATGCCTTGTAGCCATCATAGAGCTGATGCAGCCGCAGAAAGGAAGCATGGGCCGCATCCGTAACGGCGGTAAAGGTTGTCTCGTCCGGGGCGTAGCCGATGACGGTGATCAACGTGTCGAAAGCATCGAAATAGCTGGCGGTGTACCGGGGATAAACCGGTGCGGCGGTGGCACCTTCAGCGTGGGGGACAGGCGTGGTACATCCTGACAGCATCAGGGCGATGAGCAGGGTGGCACATCCCGCGATCAAGCGGTTCTTTCGCATACATTCCTCCGGTAACAGTCTAAAAAAGGCTCCCGCTTGGGGAGCCTTTTATGTGTAGCGGATTACTTCGCGTTGGCCGCGGCCTTCTCCAGCGCCTTCAGGTAGGAGCCGATGTCGATGGTCACGGTGGTCTTTAGATCGTCACCGGCGGGCACGGCCAGGTGGTGGTCATCGCGCTGTTCGGTCTTGGTGGCCAGCACGTCGGCAACGGTCTTGCCGATGCAGTAGGTCTCCAGGTTGGTCAACTGCTCGTACAGCTCGTAGCCGGCGCCGCCGTTGGTGCCGTTGGCCGCAGAGGCCTTCTTCATGCCGTACTCGTCCTTCAGCTCCACCTTGCTGGAAACGGGCTTGGTCAGATCCAGATCTTCCGGATAGGTGCCTTCCGGCGTGAAGGGAACGCGGGTCTGTGCTACGTCAAAGGAAATGGCGACGATCACACCTGCTTCATCCAGGGTGACAGCGCAAATGGTGGTGTCAACCTGCACGCGGCCGTTGGTCTTTTCGCCGTCCTTTTCGCCCACGGGGGTCGAGCTGTCGATAGAGGTCACCAGGCCAAGACCGGTTTTGGTGCCAGCGGCGGAAGCGGCGGTGCAAGCGACGCAAACCATCACCATGGCGATGACGAGAACCAGGCTAAGTAGCTTTTTCATGGGAAACTCCTCCTCTTTGTCGTGAAATTCACGATCTTCAGATATTGTAGCAGGCATTCGGCCAGAAGACAAGCACCTTTCTGCAGGGCGCAATCATTTACGCTCTCATTCATAAAAAATGAATGAAGTTGCGCCCCGAAGGTTTTGAAAGGGCGACCGGAAAGCCCTTTCGCCGCCCGTGAGGGCGAAATCTCTGCGCAAACAGGGAGTATTTCGCTCCCTGCGGAGAGCGACCAGGGCTTTGCGGTTGCCCTGGCCCTTCGCTGCGCCGCTCTCAAAAGGAAATGATTTCACCCTGCACCTTTCTGCTTTCGTCATGAAAGCGAGGAGAGGTGTGTCTTTCGCGTGGTCTTGCCCCGGGTTCCATTGAGACGGACGATGGCCGTGGGCGCAAACATAGTATGCGCAGGTTTGATCGCCCTATTATCGAACAAAAATTAACAATTATTTAAGTTATGGACAAAAAGTTAAAAATATGTTACAATTGCGTCGAAATTATTCAAACAAATGAAATATTGATGTCGATACAAAATCAAATGTGAAGGGGGGCAAGGCATGCGTCATTCAGACATCGGAATACGTTTCGTCAGTGTACTGATATGCATCGCACTGCTGATCGCCCCGTGCACGACATTGGCGGATCCGCAGGAAGCGCCTGTGGTGGCCAAGACCTCTTCGCTGCCGGGGACCGTGCGGGTTTACCTGTCTTCCATCGCCGGCAACAGCGCATTGACATTGACCATCGACGGCACCTACACCGTCAACGGAGATACCGGCAGCCCACTGGCCAAAGGGGGGACTGTCAAGGTATCCTTTGAGTCCGGCCGGCTATACCTGACGGTGGGCGGCGCGAAGAAGGATATGGGGCAGCAGTTCTTCCTGCGCAGGCACAGCGGCAGCGGCACCAACGGCATCAAGATCGCACAGTCTGCCAGCCCCAATAGCTGGTACACCGGGGACCTGGAGTTCGCAGTGCGCAACAGCCGCATGTATCCCATCGTGCATGTGCACATGGAGGACTATATTCACGGTATCCTGCCCTATGAGATGAGCAACAGTTTTCCGCTGGAAGCCCTGAAAGCACAAGCAGTGGCGGCCCGCACCTATACCGTGCAGGCCATGTCCAAGAAGGGGGCTTACTACGATGTGGTGGATACCACAGCGGATCAGGTATATCGCGGTATCGCCAGCGGCAACGACCGCTGCAAGCAAGCCGCCGACGCAACGGCAGGCATGGTGGCCATGGTCAACGGCAGCTACGTCGGCGGGTATTACACCGCCTCCAACGGCGGGCAGACCGAGTCGATCAAAAACGCTTGGGGGACCACGACCCACCCATACCTGAGTGTGCAGGACGATCCTTACGACCTGGCCAACAGCGCTTCCGTCAAACGTTCGTATACGATTTATGCCAACGGGTCCGGCAATGGCGCCTTGGACACGCTGCTCAAAAGCAAGGCGGTATCCGCCCTGTCAAAGATGGGGACGCAGGCCAGCGTCACGGATATCGGCATCGCCGGGATTACCGATGTGTCCGTGCACACGCCCATGTACGCGCAACCTTCCCGCCTGTATACCAAGGTGGATATGACTCTGCGGGTGTGGGCGGATCAACAGGACCGGCAAAGCGGCAACGCCACCACGCTCACAGTGACCATGGATTACTTTGCCGAGTTGGAATCTCTGTTAGGTCTGAGCATCAACAGCACGAAGAATGAGTTGATCAGCGTAAGTCAGAGCGGCGGAAACTTTCAATTGGTAGCGCGTCGCTATGGCCACGGCATCGGTATGAGCCAGCGGGGCGCACAGCAGATGGCTAATCAGGGGATCGAGTACGAAGCCATCATCGGTTTTTATTATCCGGGCGCGACGCTGGTCCGGTACACCTTTACCGGCGGAAGCACCTTGCCTGCGTTGGATGGCAGCACCGTGCCGGAGGTGACCCCGGCGCCCCAGACCCCGGTGGATCCCGCCCAAAGCGCGGCGTATGTAACGCTCAAGAACCCGTCGGAATGGCTCAACCTGCGCAAGGGAGCCGGCACAGGCACGGCCGTATTGGCACAGATATTGCACGGGCAAAAGGTGGAGGTACTCACCAGCGACGGCACTTGGTGCCAGGTGCGATACGGTTCACTGACCGGCTATGTGATGCAGAGCTATCTCCGTTTTGAGCAGGGGACAGGGACGCCCGCCCCGGCCACGCCCACACCGGCGCCCGGCGATGGTGGGCAGAGTGTCGCCCAAGTGGTGGTGGCGCTGCAGGACAGCAGCTCTAAGCTCAACATGCGCAGTGCCCCCAGCACCGGTGCCAGCATTGTGACCCGTCTGGCCCATGGCGCCGTGCTGGATGTGTTGCAGGATCAGGGCACTTGGCTCCAAGTGCGCTACGGATTTCAGGCGGGGTACGTGATGCGATCCTATGTCAATATGTGGTCAAGCGGCCAATCTCCTGCCCAGGAAACGCCGACGCCGCCCCCCGCTGATATCCCCGCATCCGGCAGCTGGGCCACGGTGCAGCTTGCGTCGGGAAGCACCCTGAACTTGCGGCAGTCGCCCGGCATGAGCGCCACGATCTTGACAACGATCCCGGCGGGGGCCTCTGTGGAGTACGCGGCGTATGATGGCACATGGAGCAGTGTAACCTATAACAAGGTGCAGGGCTACGCCATGTCCAGCTATCTAAGGCCGCTTTCCGCCAGCGCCACCCAGACGCCCAGCCCCACGTCGCAGCCCGCTCCGGCCCAGCCCACCAGTGCCACCATTTATCTGGCGGAAAAGGGGAGCAAGCTGAACCTTCGGGCTTCGGCCAGCGCCAGCGGCAAGATTCTACGGAGCATACCCAACGGGGCCACGGTGCAGATCGTCGCTTACGGAGACAATTGGTGCGAAGCAGCCTATCAGGGTACCCGGGGCTATCTGGCCACCAGTTACTTAGCTTTCGACGCCGTGCCCGTGTCGGTCACAGCCCAGACAGAAGCGCCTGCCGCCACGGCAACGCCCACGCCGGCACCGTCGCAGACCGTCTCCTATGAGATCGAGGTTGTCGCGTCCTCACTCAATATGCGCACCGGAGCCAGTACCGGCAGCAAGGTTTTGACCGAGTTGCCCAAGGGCACCCGACTGAC
>JAVBUS010000129.1:0-6052 GCA_031555125.1 Eubacteriales bacterium
CCATGACGGAGAGAGGTGGCCGCATCCATTGCCACTTGTCTGGCGCGGAAGCACAGGCCATGCGCTGGATTCAGACCGGCGCACTGCCGCCTGCCACCATCGCCGCGGAGATCTATGCCTTGCTCACGCGCACCATTGCGCGGATGATTGCGGCGGGCTGTAGCAAAACAGGCTTCCCGGACGTGTTGCTGGCGGGCGGGGTGGCTTCCTCGGCCCTGTTCCGGTCGTTGCTGGGGCAGAGAGTGAGCAAAATGAGCCGCACAATCCGGTTACACTTTGCGCAGCCATCACTGGCGGGGGACAACGCAGTGGGCGTGGCGTTGGTGGGTTTGGAAGCGTTACAGCAGAAAAAGGAGGGCTTTTGATGGCTGCTTTGCTCATCGACGGAAAGGTCGTATCCGCTCAGGTGCTAGAGGAATTATCCGCGCGGGCGCAGGTCATGCGTGCGCATGGAATACAGCCCCATTTGGCTGTGGTGCTGGTGGGCGAGGATCCTGCCAGTCAGATTTATGTGCGCACTAAAGAAAAGGGGTGCGAGCAAGTGGGCATCCGATCTACAGTGATCCGAATGCCGACGGACACCGCCCAAGATAGCTTGGAAGCCCAGGTGCGTGCACTGAACGAGGACGCCGATGTACACGGCATCCTGGTGCAACTGCCGTTGCCCACGCCCTTGGACGAGAATCGAGTGCTGGCCCTCATCGATCCCGCCAAGGATGTGGACGGCTTTCATGCCATGAACGCGGGGCGCCTGTTCAGCGGGCAGCCTAGCCTTACGCCTTGCACGCCCAAGGGGTGCATGGCACTGCTATCTCACTACAACTTGCCAGTGGCAGGCAAGGAGGCTGTGGTCATCGGGCGCTCCAACATCGTGGGCAAACCCATGGCCATGCTGTTGTTGGCGGCGAATGCCACTGTGACCATCTGCCACTCCCGCACCACCAACCTGGCGGAGCAGTGCCGCCGTGCGGACATTCTGGTGGCAGCCATCGGCAAGCCACGCTTTGTGACCGCGGATATGGTCAAGCCCGGTGCCACCGTCATCGATGTGGGCATCAACCGGGTGGATGGCAAGGTGGTGGGCGATGTGGACTTTGAGGCAGTGCGCGAGGTGGCGGGGGCTATCACCCCGGTGCCGGGCGGCGTTGGCAAGATGACCATTGCCATGTTGCTAAGCAATACGCTGGACGCCGCTGAATCGGCACGTGGATAGCATGGATGCATGGGTGCTGTCGGTCGGGCAGCTCAATGAATATGTGCGCCGCACCTTGGCGGCGGATCCGATACTCAAGCGCGTTAAGCTGCGGGGTGAGATCAGCAACTTTAAGCGCCACACATCGGGCCACCTGTACTTTTCGCTGAAGGATGACGAGGCGCGCATTGCCTGTGTCATGTTCCGCTCCAGTGTAGCTACCTTACGCATGCAACCGGCGGATGGCATGCGGGTCGTGCTTACCGGTCAGGTATCGGTGTATGTCAGGGACGGACAGTATCAGTTTTATGCGGATGGCATGCGCGAAGACGGCGTGGGGGATCTGTTTCTGCGGTTTGAGGCGTTGAAGCGTCGTTTGGAGGACGAGGGGCTGTTCGATGCCTCCCGGAAGCGTCCGTTGCCGCTTTTACCCCGCATCGTTGGGGTGGTGACCTCTCCCACAGGCGCGGTGATCCGCGACATTGTCCAGGTGGCGACTCGCCGCAATCCTGGGGTGCAGATACTGCTCTGTCCCGCTCGTGTGCAAGGTGAAGGGGCTGCGCAGGAGATCGTCAGGTCCTTGACTGCATTGACCCGGATACCTCAAGTGGATGTGATCATCGTGGGTCGGGGCGGCGGCTCCATGGAGGAGCTGTGGGCCTTTAACGAGGAAATCGTAGCCCGGGCCATTGTAGCCTGTCCGGTGCCGGTGGTATCGGCCGTGGGACACGAGACCGACTTCACTATCGCGGACTTTGTGGCGGATTTGCGGGCCCCGACACCCTCTGCGGCGGCGGAGTTAACGGTTCCCCACATACGGGAGCTGAACTCCGCCCTGAATGCCCAGCACAGGCAGTTGCAAAGTGCCATGGACCGGTGCCTGTTGGGGGCGAAAACCCGTCTGCGGCATGCGGAATTAAGATTGTTGGCACGACATCCAAAGCGCGTTTGCCAGGCCGAGGCGCAGCGGCTTTTACATCTGAGGCAACGGCTGCTTTGGCTGGCTACCAGTCAATTGCAGACCCGGTCTGCTCAGGTGGCGCAACTCCACGAGCGCCTGCGGACGCTCAGTCCTACGTCGGTGCTAGCGCGTGGCTATGCGTATGTAACGATGCAGGGTCGTCCGATCCTGTCGGCCACCGGTTTGACGAAGGATCAGCCCTTTTGCTTGCGCATGGGTGATGGCACCGTGGATGCCCGCGTGTCGCAAGTCCATCTAGACCCGGTCAGGGAGGAGTGAGGCAATGCCTGCCAAGAAGAAGGGGACCGAGGCAGCGACCGTTTCTTACGAAGACGGCATCGAAATGCTGGAAGCGTATGTAGAGCAAATGGAGGGCGGCGAGCTAACCCTGGAGGAGACATTGACGCTATATGAGCAGGGCATGGCGTTACACAAGCACTTGGGCACGCTGCTGGCCCAAGGGGAGCGACGCATTCAGATGCTCCAGCCCCGGGAGGACGCGTCGGATGATCCGGAGAGTTGGATGCCCCTGGAGGTGGAAGAATGAGCAAGGCTACCACATACGCCGAGAAGGTGCAGACCATCGAGGCGGCGCTGGATGCATGCGTTCCCCAAACCGGTGCCCCTTATGAAGATAACGCCATACCGGCCCGGATGGCGGAAGCCATACGGTATAGCCTGTTGGCTGGGGGCAAACGTCTGCGGCCGGTATTGTTGTTGACGGTAGTGGAGATGCTGGATGGTGACCAGGCAGAGGCCATGCCCTTGGCCTGTGCGCTGGAGATGATACATACCTATTCATTGATCCATGATGACCTGCCCGGTATGGACGATGATGATTTGCGGCGCGGCGTGCCCACCAATCATAGGGTGTTCGGTGTGGGCATGGCGATATTGGCCGGGGACGGTTTACTGAATTTGGCCCACGAGCACATGCTGCAGAACGCGTTGCGGTATCCGGCACGGTTGTCCGCCCATGTGCGCGCCATGGCGGAGATCAGCCGCCGGGCCGGGGTGACCGGTATGATCGCCGGGCAATGCATGGACATCCTGAGCGAGGGGCAGGCCGGAGATGCCGGTTTGCTTCGATACATTCACACCCACAAGACTGCGGATCTCATTACCGCCGCCGTGCTGGCAGGGGCGCAGCTCTGCCAGGCAAGCCCAATGCAGTGCGACGCATTGAAACAGTTTGGACGGTCGGTGGGACTGGCTTTCCAGATCGCGGATGATCTGCTGGATTTGCATGGCGATGTAGCGCTGTTGGGCAAGCATATCGGCATGGATGCGCAGTTGGGCAAGTTGACTTGGCCCTCGCTTCTGGGGGAATCGGATGCCCGAGCCGAAGCGGATCGATTGCTGGATGATGCCAAGGCGGCGTTGCTTCCCTTTGGGCAGCGTGCGGAGCCGCTGAGCCAGCTAGCCGAACAGCTCGTCCACCGAATGTCGTAGGGGGAGTTATATGTCGCAGATCCTGGAGCTGTTTCAAAATCATGTGCTGCTGGTCGGCTGCTGCGGGTGGTTGGCCGCACAAGTGCTCAAAATGGTGCTGCATGGTCTGATTCATCACACCTTTGACATTTCCCGCCTGTTCGGGTTGGGCGGCATGCCCAGCTCGCATACTTCCTTTTTAACGGCGGCCAGCATGGCCATCGGCTTTCAGGAAGGATTTCATACTGCAATCTTTGGCTTGGCGGTCTGTATGACGTTGGTGGTGATGACTGATGCAGCCGGCGTGCGGCGTGCGGCAGGGAAACACGCCATGGTGCTCAATCGCATCATTGCCGACATGATCCATGAAGGAAAGGGAATCGACGAAGAACGCCTGAAGGAGCTGATCGGGCATACGCCTGTGCAGGTGTTGGCCGGTGCGCTGTTGGGCGTCATCGTCGGTGTGGTTTTAGGGTAATCGCATGAGCATATTAGAGACCATTACCGGACCATCCTCGTTGCGCGGACTGGACGTTCCACAAATGCGTGAGCTGGCGGCAGAGATTCGTCAGCTTTTGATTGATACCGTGGCGCGGCAAGGCGGACATCTTGCACCGAATTTAGGTGTGGTGGAGCTTACGCTGGCCATGCACCGCGTGTTCGACACACCGAAGGACCAATTTGTGTTTGATGTGGGACACCAGGCCTATGTACACAAAATTCTGACGGGGAGTCAGGCCGCCTTCGCGACATTGCGCAGCTATGGCGGTATGTGCGGCTTTCCAAACCGCGGGGAAAGCCCCTATGATGCATTCGGTACCGGTCATGCTTCCACGGCAATTTCTGCTGCCCTGGGGATGGCCCGGGCTCGCGACTTTTTGGGGCAATCCCATCATGTGGTGGCGGTGGTGGGCGACGGCGCTCTGGGCGGAGGCATGAGCTACGAAGCATTGAACGATGCGGGTAACAAACTGGACTTGCTGGATTCGCCGCTGATCGTGATCCTAAACGATAACGAAATGTCGATCTCCCGTAACGTGGGTGCACTATCCAAGCATTTGACACGATTGCGGGCCAGCCCCCGATGGCACGGCACCAAGCGGGTGGTGCAGGGCGGTCTGCAGCGCATTCCCAAGGTGGGCGTGCGGCTTTCCGAATGGGTGGAGTCCTTTAAGAACAAACTGAAACATTTTTTGGTACAGGGCGAGTTTTTTGAATCCCTGGGCTTTCGCTACCTGGGTCCTATCGATGGGCACGATCTGCCGACGTTGCTGAACATACTGGAACAGGCCAAACAAGTGACCGATGCCCCGGTACTGATTCATGTGGTCACGCAAAAGGGACGCGGTTACGAGCAGGCGGAACGCAAGCCGGACAAATACCACGGCATTGCGCCATTCTTGCAGGAGAATGGGGTGGTTCGGTCCGAAAGCACCTTTCCGTCCTACGGCAGCGTTGTTTCTAAAGCGCTTGTGGAGCTGGCCGACAAAGATAAAAGGGTTGTGGCCATTACAGCGGCTATGCGCTTGGGCACGGGTTTGAGCTCCTTTGAATCGGCCTATCCGGAGCGGTGCCTTGATGTGGGGATTGCGGAAGAGCATGCTGTTACCCTGGCGGCTGGGCTGGCGGCAGGGGGCATGCGCCCATACTTTGCGGTGTACTCTACTTTTTTACAGCGGGGCTATGACCAGGTGCTTCATGATATCTGTCTGCAAAATCTACCGGTGTGTCTGTTGATCGACCGCGCTGGATTGGTGGGAGAAGACGGCGCGACGCACCACGGCGTTTTTGATGTGGCTTTTTTGCGCCATATCCCGAATCTTCGAATCTTTGCGCCCCGGGACATTCAGGAGCTTCGAGCAATCATGGCACAGACGCTGGACATGGACGGCCCTGTAGCCATCCGCTATGCCCGGGATGGCTATGACTTGTCGGCCACCCATCCTTACGGCGCTTTCCAACCCGGCGTGTGGGAAGCATTGGGGCCATTGCCCGCCCAGGTGGCGCTGCTAGCCTATGGCCGCATGGTGCATATTGCTTTGGACAGCGCTTTTCTGCTGAAGAAGCAGGGGATCGCGGCTACGGTGATCAACGCCTCCACCATCAAACCGTTGGACGCAGGTTGCTTGGCACGATTAGAGCGGGAGGGCGTTCCCTTCATTACGGTGGAGGAACATGCGCTGCTGGGCGGCTTCGGCGAAGCCGTGGCCGGACATGCTGTGGCTCATGGGTACAAGCCGCCCTTGGCTATGCTGGGGATCCAGGACAATTTTGTGCAACATGGGGCCATTGAGCTGTTGCTGTCGGCGTGCAGGCTCACCGCATCAGATATCACTGATCGGGTGATGGAAGTGCTCCGCCAAGGCGATGGTGGGAGGTAGCTCATGGAAAAGCAACGTCTTGATCTGGCGCTGACCACCCGGGCGCTGGCAGAGAGCCGTGAAAGAGCACAGGCGCTGGTGATGGCC
>JAVBUS010000284.1:0-5973 GCA_031555125.1 Eubacteriales bacterium
CGGATGGCGCTGATCACCGACGGATCAGCCCAGTTCTCGCCGCCGGAATGAGCGGTGTCCGCGTCGCCCACATTGATGATGACATCGATATCCCGCAGCATGGCGGGGTTGTCCCGGATGTCGTCAAAGCTGATGAAGCGCACGTCCACCGGGGCACCGGACAAGGCCTCCAGCACGCCGCTGTAGCTATAGTTTTTCTTAAAAAACAGGCCGTGGTGCACCATGTGACAACCCCAGGAACGGATGCGCCCCCAGCTGTTCAGCACCGCCACCCGCTTGACACAATAGGGGGTGGTGCCGTTGACGTTGTCATAGAGCGTGCGAAACTCGTTGCATACATCGGTGATATAGTCCATGAACTCCGGGAACTCCAACGCCAGCTTTAAGTACCCCCCGTAGCCGATACGGTCAATGGGGCGCCGGAGCATCGCCCGGCGAGAGGTTACCCAGCCCTCCTTTGCCTCCTTCAGGGGATTGCCACCATGGTGGTTGAACACATCCGGGAAGAAGTAGGGCATGTACCGTCCTTCACGGTACTTGACCCCCTCCACATCGCTGATCAGGCGGAAGGTAACACCGCTGGCCACACTACCCACCAAGGCATCCAGTCCAATGTCCCGGAAGGCATCCATAAAGGGCTCGGTGCCGATCCAGTGGTCGCCAAGGAACATCATGGCTTCGCAGCCGCACTCGTGGGTAATGTCCACCAACTCCTTGGCCAGGATGGAAACCTCCCGCATCTGGAATGCCTGGAAGTCCTTAAACTCCTTCGTGGGCAGTCGGTACTGGTTGTTAAAATACCCCTGATCGATAATATACTCCGGGCGAAACGGGTAGCCGACCTCGTTTTCGAACTGGGCCAGGATGTAGGGACTCACCGAAGCGGAATAGCCATACCAGTCCACGAACTTTTCCCGCTTGAGTTCGTCAAACACCAGGGTGAACTGGTGAAAGAAGGTCGTATACCGGATGACATTGACGTAGGGATGCTCCGCGATGAACCGGCGCAAACGCTGCTTGCTGTACTCTCGGGTCTTTGGCTGACGCACATCAAAGGTGATCTGGTGCTCAAAGTCTTTCCAGTCGTTTACCACCGCGTTCTACATGTGCACCGGATCCCAAATCAGGTAGGCCAGAAAACTGACCGTATACTCGTGATAGGGGGTACATCCGCGAACGGTGACGGTTTGGGTCGCTTCCGTATAGTCCCAAACAGGCATCACCGCACCGGTGGTCCGATCCACCACCTCCCACCAGCGGTGGATGTCGTCCCGGGTGTTGGGCAGCATCAGTTCCGGGCTGACACCCCGCATGATGGGAATCTCCAGCGCATCGCCCTGGGCGGTATGGAAGTCGGTCATCAGGTAACACTGCTGCACTTCGTCCGGGTTGGCCTTGGCCCACTCGTTATCCTTGCGCGTGGTGTAATATGTTGCATAAATCTTGGCGCCGGTGTCTGCCAGCTCCTGGGGGAACTCGGTGCCGTCGCAGTCGCGCAGAGCATCCGCGCCCAGCCTTGCCATCACCTCTTTGGTCTTTTCAATCATGTCGATGTCCGTAGGTAAGGTCACCCTGCCCCGTTTGTCTGTCTGTTGCATGCCCTTGCCTCCCATTGATTATTGTTGGACGTGACGAACCGCCCGTTCCTTTTCCCGCGACAGTGCGCGGGGTACAAGCCCCGTGGCATAATCCAATTGCGGCACCTCATAGGCCAGTTCTTCCCGCTGGCGGGTATACCCCGTGTGATCCCAGGAGGCTGGATACTTCGGCGCCGTGTTCCAGGGGCGATGTTCCCAGTAGTAGCCCCGGAAGGGATCCCGGATCTCGTTCATATGGTCGATCAAGCGATACAGCAGCTCTTGGCGCTGGGTCTCCAGTGCCGGATCGCCGATCCGGTTCACCATCTCGTAAGGATCCTCGGTCAAATCGTACAGCTCGTCGCTGGTCAGCAGGTTGAGCACCAGCTTATAGCGTCCGTCGTAGACACAACGCATCAGTTGCAGGCCGCCGAATCCGTCGTGATCGGTCTCGTAGCGTCCAAACTCCATGAACACATCCCGCCGCTCCGGTGCTTCGCCGGCGCGGAGCAAGGTCAACAGGCTCTCCCCCTGCAACATCATGGGTTTCTCATAGCCAAAGAAGTGCCATATCGTTGCCGGGATGTCGATATGAGACACCGGCGTGTGGTGGACGCCCTGCCCATGGCCGCACAGGATCAAGGGCACATGGGTGATCTCTTCATAGGCCGCCGGACCCTTCCCGTGCAGGCTATGGGACTCCAGCATGTCCCCGTGATCGGTGGTGTACATCAGCGTGGGACCGGTGAGCACCGCGTTGGCACACGCCACCACCCGACCGATTTGGGTATCCACGTAGCTGTTGCAGCCGAAAAGGTACGGAGCCTGCAGCTTGAGCGACTGGCGGTCCATTTGGCGGCGATCCCCCGACCACACCCGCTGGTGCGCAGGCTTGTCCGCCAAAGTGTCCTGCACGTTGGGCCGTTTCGGCAGCTCAAAGTCACGGTACATGGATGCAAAGGGCTCCGGACACAAAGAGGGATCGTGGGGCTCGTCAAAACTGACCACCAAAAAGAAATCCTGATCCCGATGTGCGTTGATGAAGGCCAACGCCCGCTCCGCGCAACGATGGGCAAAGGTGAATGTCTCGTCGATCCCGCTCTCCATGCTGCCTGGGGTACGGGACTTCACCCGGTCCTCTTCGCTCAACTCATCCAGGTAGCAGCGCATGTCATACCAATAGTCGGGATCCCAGCCGGGCGGGCAAACCCCCAAGCCGAAGTAATCGCCGCCGTCCAGGTGCCACTTGCCGATGTAGCCGGTATGGACCCCCTTGTCCGACAGCCGCTGGCCGATATGCTTCACGTTGAGCCCCGGCGCGGTGCAGTTGCTAAAGGAACCGTTGACCGACGGAAACTGTCCCGTGAACAGCGCCGACCGTGCGGGGCCGCACACCGGCTGGGTGGTATACGCCTTTGTAAAACGAATCCCTTGGGCCGCCATAGCGTCGATGGCGGGCGTTTTGATGCCTACATCCTCGTAGCAGCTCACCATATCCAGGCGCTGCGTGTCGGTCATGATCAAGATGATTTGTTTGGGCATATGCATCCTCCCACTTCCGTATCCATTGTTTGGTCGGGCCTTGTACAGGCACTATTCCTGTTAAGGCAACATCGCGCAAGTCGAGTAGTGGTCCACACGGATCTTTTCGTGCGGTGTTACCTTAAGTATAAAGAAGCGTTGTCTGCTGTCAATAGTCGAACGTGTACAAAAGGCGCCCCTGCATGGAATACCAAATTTGAGGTGCTTTTTATTCCAATATATGATATTGTATACATAATAATCCAAAACGAGGGGAGCGCGCGATGATACAGCTGCTCGTGGTCATCCTGGTCGCACTCAGCATCATTTGGGCCCCTGCATCCACACCCTCTTTCCCAGATCGGTCCACAGGAGGAGAGTCCACCATGCAAACCGCAGAGGTTCCCGGCTCCTTGCTGGCCGCTGCCGACTCCGAAGAGGACGCACGCCGCATTGCCGAACGATATGGCATCACGTTGGAGAGCTTCCATTTTGGCCTTGCCACCTACACCACGGACAAGGATACCGCTGCCCTGATCAAGCTGGGCAAAGAAAACGGCTGGCCCGCACTGGAACCGAATCACCAATATCAATTTTTTACTGAAGGAGACTCGACGAAATGAAGATTCACAACCGCCTGCTCGCACTGTGCCTAATCTTTGCACTGCTGATCACCACCATGGTCCCGGTCCTTGCCGGTGATGTGGCGCCGGATCCAGCCCCCACCCCGGAGGTATCGACGCCGGAACCCACAGAGGAGCCCACGGCGGCGCCTACTGAAGCCCCTACCGAAGTGCCCACCCCCCCCCCCGAACCCACCGCCGTACCCCAGGAGACCGCGGTGCCGGAAGATACGGTTGCCCCGGAAGAGACCGCAGTGCCTGACGTCGCCACTGAAGCCCCCACCGAGTCCCCTGTGCCCGAGGTGTTTACCGCAGGCTTGGTCACACTGACCGCCGGAACCCAGGTGTTTACGGACGATTCGCTCACCCTGCCCGTTGGAACCCTTGAAGCTGACGGGGTGGCGTATGCCATCCTGGATACGCCGGAAGTGGCGGAGGCACCGGCACGGATTATCTATACCACGGATGGGGAGAACCAATCCGAAGGATACGTAGCCGTCACCGACATCACGCCCCTGACCGAAGAAGAAATCGCTGCTTACCTCCTGACAGAGACCGAGACAGTGTTGCTTTACGAGGCGTTTCCTTTGTTCCCGCTGAGCATTCTCCCGACCCAGCCGGAGCAGACCGCAACGCCGCAGCCCACCGCCGTGCCCTATACCCTGGCCACCTACGGCCTGCCGGGGATGCCGGTTGACTATGTGCTGGACGCCGATGCGCTGACCGCCAAGGCAATCCTGGTGGAAGACGGCACCCTGTCCCGCCTGCAGGATCTAGTCCCGGGCGAGGACTATGACGAAAGCACGCTGCTGCTGGCGGCGGAGGACGAGGCACTGGCACAGACGGTAGCCACCTCCTACAACGCCACGGTACAGCACTATGACTTTGGCGTAGCGACTCTGGCCCTGGACGGCTTGTCCGTGTTAGAGGCCGTCACCGCCGCCGCCGATCCCCTGGCCCATCTGGTGGCCGTGTACCCCAACTACTTGTATCACTACGAGCCCAATCACAATGACGGCGGCACCAAGCCGAAGGGAACGATGTTCGACTCCCTGGCCGCCCCTACGCGCAAGACCTGGAACGACTATAAATCCGGCGATCCGTTTCTGACCAACCCCGCCAATCGCGGCCACTACACCGCAGGGGCTGTCTCCAGCGGCTACCAATATATGCACGATGTGGTGGGTACCTACGGTGCCTGGGGCCTTACCGAGGGCAGCGCCAGCGTCCGCATCGGTGTGCTGGACAGCGGCGTCCTCACCTCCCATACCGAGTTGAGCGGCAAGGTGGTTGGCCTGAACGCTGCGGGCTCCTCGGATACCAACGGCCACGGCACCCATATTGCAGGCATCATCGGGGCCAAGCGCGGCAACGGTGCCGGCGGCGCGGGCATCGCTCCCGGCGTCACCCTGCTATCCTATGGCACCGGCCTGACGGAAAGCGACGTTGTCAATGGCTTGGGCTTGATGCGCACCAACAATGCGTGGGCCATCAACCTCAGCTTTGGCAGCGCCAACAACAGCCCCCTGATCGCTAACGCGGTCCAGCGATGTATCGACGCCGGCATTCCGGTGTTTGCGGCCATCGGCAACTCCTCCGCCACCACCTACTTTGCGCCGGCATCCTTGCCCGGTGTCATCTCTGTGGCGGCCACGGATCCAGCCAACATGCGGGCACCCTATTCCAGCTATGGGCATGCCACACTGTCCGCCCCCGGTTCCTATATCGTTTCAACCGGCAGAAGCGGCACCACCGCCTATTTCTCCATGAACGGTACCTCCATGGCCGCGCCGGTGGTCACCGGGGTGGCGGCTCTGTATTACAGCGCCAGGGGCACCCGCGACCTAAACGGCGACGGCGCCACCGATTCCAAGGACGTGGACTATATCCGCTCCGTCCTTACCAAAAGCTGCGTCAAGCCCTCGGGCAGCAGCGGGCTGGGCGCAGGCATTGTCAACGCCACCAATATGTTCAAGAGCGTGGTCACCAAGCCCACGATCTCTGTGGACATCGGCGGCACCCTCTATACCAGCAAGCTCCCCTACGTGCCCACCACTGCGGTGTTGCACATCAGCGCGGGCTACAACGGCAAGTACATCCTATACACCTTGGACGGCACCATTCCCTCGCTCAAGAATGGCCAAGTGGTGAACGGCATCGAGAGCAACGGGGATCCCGCCCTGACGCTCACCGCGCTGGCTGTGGGGGCTCGCACCGTCAAGGCCATTTCCGTCAACGCCCAGGGCGTGGCC
>JAVBUS010000203.1:0-5180 GCA_031555125.1 Eubacteriales bacterium
CCATGACCCTGACCGACCTGTTGCGCGAATTGGGCGAGCCGCCGATGGAGATTTCACGCTTGATGGTGATGGATCCGGACCAAGAAGGCATGCCCAAGGTGATCCTGGAGCTGAGCGCCGGCGGGTATCCGAATTCTACCCTGGTGCTGCGCTACCGGGATGGTGTGATGGTTGGCTATGAACTGGGGATTCGTTCCATGAAAGAGATCAAGGCCGACGGAACCTTCAACTACTCCAGCGGCGCGATGGACAGTGGATTCGCCAGGTTGATCTTTGGCGACGACGGGCTCCAGATCGATCCCATCAGCTATTGCGAGAGCACGGAGAACGGCGGTGTCACCTACTATGTGGACGGTCAGCCCGCCACGGACAAGGCCTTCCGTGCTGCCTGTGATCGGCAGATGGCAAAGCCCGGTGCGCCGTGGGTCGACTTTCATGCCGCCAATATCGCGGCGATGTTTGGTGGCAGGTAGGGGGCGGCAAACCGACCCTTATCGCGCCTCACTATACATCATTCGGACCTTTTGCTCCAAATCAATCACGGTCTGATCCACGGACGATTGCCCGGCCAGGAACCGATCCAGCACCGTCCACAGAGCGTCTGCGCCTTGGCTGTCGGCCTGGCTGAGCAGGGAACCATCCCGGAAGAACAGCGTATCGCCAATGGCACGCAGGGTGGGCAGGTCGGACACGGATACGGCGTAGCGCTCGAAGGTGTGGGCATAGGACAGGTAGTCGGCGGCCTCGCTCAGGGCCTCCTCCAGCGCGATCCGCTCGTTGCCGGTGGCTGTGGCTAGCTTGTCTGCCAGCTCGTCCATCTCGCCGCTGACGGCGTCCACGGTGGCTTGGTAACTCGCGTACTCGGAGGGGGTGTCCAGGTCTGTGTACAGCAGGTAACGGCTCTTTATCAGCGCATAGTCCAGGATGGTGGCCAGGAAGACCTGGGCCTGGGCCTTATTGCGGCTTAGGGGATTGAGCAGGTATACACCCAGGTTCGCCTGGGTGTTTTTTGTTGTAAACCCAGGGATCATGGCTGGGGTGTGGACGGTGGCCCAGCCCGGCACGTCCGCCCATGCGTATGTAAACATATCGGTGTTGACCAGGGAGCGGTCCAGGTTGCCGTCCCAGTGGGTGGGCGCGTCGTCAGCGGGCAGGGTGGCCAGTTGGGTCAGCAGTGCCCGGAAGGCGGGGGTGTTGAAGGTGACGGGCTGCCCCTGGGCCTCATAGGTCATAGCGTACTGGGCCAGCCCTATCTCCAGCAGGTGCCTCGGATAAGCCGCCGTGTCGTCGCCTAATGCCGCATCGAAGACCATGCCCTCCCGGATCGACGGATCCAGAGCCAGCCAATCGGCATACAGGCGTACCAACTGCGGAAAGGTGCTGGGTTGGGCGAGGCCAAACCAGGCCAGTGCTTCACGGTGATAGCCGATGATCTGGGCATCCAGGGTGCCGGGCACGCCATAGACCGCATCGCTCCGGGTCAGCGCACGGCGAACCGCCGGGGTCATGCGGCCCAGGCTGTCGGTGACGATTTGGTGATGGATCTTGGCCGCAAAGCCCTTGTCAATCAGAGCACCGAGCCCCTGGCTGTCGGGCAGATAAAAGATGTCGATATCGCTACCGCCGCCTTGGATGTATGCGGCGATCGCCCCGGTGGTGAGGGTGTCCTGGGTCTCCACCGTCACGGGCAGCTCTGGGTGGCGCAGGGTGAAATAAAACAACGCCTCTGTGTTGCTGTTGGCGTTGCAGATGGTAAGGGTGGGGGTGTCGGCCAGGCAGCAGGTCATGGGGATCATCAGGCAAGTCGTCAACAGGGCAAAAAGGCGCATACGGATCATGGACATGGGGCTCCTTTTGCGCCGGGAAGCATCCCGGCGCAAGTGGATTTTTCGAAACTGTCTAGATCATTGTACCATAGGGCGCGTGGTTCTACCAGTTATTTCTGTGGCGCGGCGCCCCTCGTGATCTCTGTCTGGATCCTTACTCCCGTCTTGCTATACTCCATCCATCAACAATAGAAAGTCTGGGTGTGTGGATGTCGACTCGGTCGGCGCGGGTGAATCTGCGGAAGCAAATCGGGGCTGTCCCGCTGGCAAGAAAGCAGCGCGGCAGCCCCGACTTTGTGTAGTACTACGCCTTATTTGATTGGATGCTATCCCGCGGATCTTTTGCCGTCAGTCGTTGTCGCGGTTCAGTCAGTGTAGCTGCCGGCCACGCCGCCTTCGGGCTCCTAACCGGGCGACAATATCCCTCGCCATCTAACGTGCGAAATAAAGCGATGACTGGGGCGTGCTTCAAAACTCCGGAAGCGCAATTCTCGGCGGCTTTTCCGCCGTATCAGCGTCGTTCTGCACTTGGCGTACCTCCAGTACGCCGCGCTCCGACTCCTTGATCTGGCGAAAAATCCTTGAAACTTGCACTTCCTCCACTTTTGAAACACGCCCTAGCATAAGGTGCGCTTATGCGGTGACGGAAGTACCGGCGTCCTTGCTCTCCTTGCTCAATAGCTTGCGCAGGCCTTGATAAGC
This sequence comes from Eubacteriales bacterium, assembly GCA_031555125.1. Classification (GTDB taxonomy): domain Bacteria; phylum Bacillota; class Clostridia; order Christensenellales; family Aristaeellaceae; genus WQXF01. Next base: position 2,529 of record JAVBUS010000203.1, read on the forward strand.
CACGCACACGCCGAGGCCCAGGATCAGCACGGCGAACACCAGTTGCAGGGTGTTGCCAAAGACCTTGTCGCCGCCCGCGCTGATGGCCTGGATTAAGTCCTTGATCTTGATACCCAGGGCGGTGAAGGTGACCCCCATCATGATGACCACCGGGGCATACATCATGAAGCTCTTGCGGTTGGTGCGCTTGAGGAAGACGGCACAGGCCAACAGCGACAGCGCCGACAGCAGCTGGTTGGCGGAGCCGAAGAGGGGCCAGATGTTGGCGTAGCCCATCTTGGCCAAGGCATAGGCTACGATCAGGGTGATGATGGTGGCGAAGTATTTGTTGGTGAGCAGCTTGCGCACCGGGCCCATGGTTTCATCTTTGATGGAAGTATCCAGAAAGAACTCCTGGAACGACAGGCGGCCGATGCGGGCCACCGAATCCAGGCTGGTCAGGGCAAAAGCCGACACCGCAAGATTGATCAGGGTGAAGATGAACACGTGGGGCAGGCCAATGGTGGTCAGGAAATTGGCCACGCCACCCGCGAAGATCTGGGGCGGGGTCACGAAGCCCTGCTCGGCGGCAGCGCCCACAGCGAAGGAGGCCACGGCCACCAGGGAAATCACAGCCAACATAGATTCCAACAGCATGGCGCCAAAGGACACCGGCAGCATGTTGCGCTCGTTCTTGATCTGTTTGCTGGAGGTGCCGGAGGAGACCAAGGAGTGGAAGCCGGATACCGCACCGCAGGCGATGGTGACAAACAGCATGGGGAACATGGCTTGCCCGTTGACGGTAAAAGCTGTAAAGGCGGGCAGGTTTACCGAAGGATTGGATACAAACACGCCCAGCACCGCAGCCACGATCATGGCTACCAGCAGGTAGCTGTTCAGATAGTCCCGGGGCTGCAGCAGGGCCCAGACCGGCACCACGGAGGCCACCAGAATGTATAGGAACACGAGGATGTGCCAAGTGGACAGGGCGACATAGACGGGCAGCAGCATGCCGATGGCGATGGCGGCGATGAGCATGCCGATGGCGATGAGGGTATTGGTCAGCTTGGACAGCTTGCCGTACCGCAGCAGGTAGCCCAGGGCCACGGCCTCCACAATAAAGATCAGGGAGGTCATGGCAACGCGACCGTTGGCTAGACTGGCGGCGGCGTTTGCGGTGCCGTCGGCCAGTTTGGCAAAGCCGTTAAAGGTACCGGCCACAACGTCGGCAAAGGCAGCGACCACCAGGATGCAAAACAGCCAGCAGAAGGCCAGGAACAGCTTCTTGCCGGTTTTTCCGATGTAGCTTTCGATGATGTAGCCGATGGTGCGGCCCTTGATTTTGACGGAGGCATACATGGCGGAGAAGTCCTGGACAGCGCCAAAGAACACGCCGCCGATGAGCACCCACAGCAGCACCGGCACCCAGCCGAAGATCGCTGCCTGAATGGGGCCGTTGATGGGGCCCGCACCGGCGATGGAAGCAAACTGGTGCCCAAAGACCACATGGGTGTCGGCGGGCTCGTAGTCCACGCCATCCTGCATTTCGAATGCGGGGGTCTTTGCCTTGGGATCGATGCCCCAGGTTTTGGCCAGCCAGCGGCCATAGAGCAAGTACCCGGCGCCCAACACGATGATTGCGATGATAATGATCAAGATTCCGCTCATGATGTCCTCCTCGTTGTATTGGCATGCAGCTTGCAGCCTGATTTGCTATACTGTAGCACAAATCCTGGCGTATGAACATACACAATCATCAAAAAACGAGGGATTTTTTGTTTGGCGCCGGGACGTGTGTCGACGGACATCCACCTCTGTGGGACGGATCCCTCGTCTCCCAACATCCATACCTTTTCGCCGGCCTTGTTTCGGGTTTCGTTATCACTGTGCCTGTGGCCGCCTGCACTTGGTCAGGGTGCCTTTTTCGTTGTGAAAGGCGCTGCACGCATCGCAGTGGCCGTGACGGGGGCAATTCACATCCGGGCATTTGCACGGGAGCGGTGGCGGTGTGGCCCCCTTGCATGCCGCAAGGATGCGTTCACAGATCTGTTCTGATCCTTGGGAACCGCTACGGATATGCAAGGCGCAGGGTACATCATCGAACATGCCGTGCTTCCTCTCGATCATGTCGGCGACGGGTGTGGGCAGATTTCCCTGCATCCTTTGCGCAAAGCGTGCCTGGATCTGCGCCAGTTCCGCCGTGACCAGCACCCGGAAGGCGTGGGCGGGCAACAGTGAAAGCTGATCCTTTTCGCTGATCACATACACTGCCAGCGCGTCGTCCTTCTGGTGATCCTCCAGCAACCCGCGGAAGGCCTCCCGCGCTTCCGCCTCGTTCTTGGCGAGTTTCATGTAGCTCTTTCCGGTATACATGGTGATGGGGGCCATCTTGGCCAGCTGGTTTGCGATGGTAGACTTTCCGGTGCAGCTTTCGCCGAATATGGCAATGACCATACTGTGATCCTCACTTCCCTCAATTCGCATTTGTCGCACTCTGCTGCCGGCTGGGATGCTTCCCCACCAGGGCCAGCGCATTTACATCCTAAAACATGGAAGATGCACGGAGAAGGAGTCCAGGGGGCGAGCGATAAGCCCCCTGGTCGCTCCCGTAGGAGCGAACCGCCTACCTTTGGGAGGGTATTTCGCCCTCACGGTCGACCAGAGGGCTTTGCG
>JAVBUS010000175.1:0-7452 GCA_031555125.1 Eubacteriales bacterium
TATCCGCATCGCACGTCCCGTGCGTGGCGCGGCAGACTGGTTGATGCCTTTGTTGGCCCAGGGGCATAGCACCTTGGTGTTTTCCGGCCCTGGCATGGGAAAGACCACGCTGCTAAGGGATGCGGTGCGCCAGCTCTCCGACCACCTCGGACGACATGTGGGCCTGGTAGATGAGCGGTCAGAAATTGCGGGGTGTGTGCAAGGCCGTCATCAGTTGGAAGTAGGGTGCCGCACCGACGTGCTGGATGCCTGTCCAAAGCCCATCGGTATGATGATGCTTCTGCGGGCGATGGCGCCGGATTGGTTGGCGGTGGACGAGATAGGCCGCATGGAGGATGCGCAGGCCGTGATGGAAGCGGCGCGAGGTGGCGTGGCCGTGCTGGCTACTGCCCATGCGGGCGACATAGCGCAATTGTTTGCCCGGCCCATGATGCAACCCATGCTGCAGACACGCACTTTTGCGCAGTTCGTGCGTTTGGGGGCGCAGTGCAAGTTTGACGGGTTGTGGGACGGTGAAGGACGGCTGCTATCAACAAAACAAACGTAGGGAGAAGGAATGGCCATGTTGCATCTGATGCTGGCAGTTGGTGCCGGCATAAGCTGTGGCTTGATGGGCCTAGCGGTATCCAGCGCCGCCAGTCAGCGGCTCCGGACATTGGCCACGGGAATCCAGGGGCTGCGCACCATCGAGACCGGCATTTGCGTGCGTGGCGAGCTATTGCCCAAAGTGTTGCGTGCAATGCAAGGCGGCGACAGCGCAGAAGCGAGGGCATGGGCGGAGTTTTGGATGCGGCTGGGTGAAGCGATGGAGGATGCGCCCCTGGTGCCCATTGGAGAGCTGTGGCCCGAGGTCTGGGAAGGTGTGTGCAAAGGGTGTATCGCTCTGCGAACCTTGACACCGGAGGACTTGCGCCTGCTGAGTCCGTTGGCGGAGGAGCTGGGCAGAACCCCCAGGACGCAACAACAAGCGCTGTTTGCCCACGTGATTGCCGCTTGGTCGGCGCAATACGACGCGTTGCAAAAAAAACTTTCGGACACGCAGCGCATCTCGCAGACGCTGGGATTGTTGGGGGGCTTAGCGTTGTTTCTGTTGCTCCTATAAATCGCTGGGAGGGCTGTGGGTGAGTATTCAACTTCTGCTACAAATCGCAGGGATTGGGATTTTAACCGCTGTGTTGGCGCAGGTGCTCAAGCGCACCGGGCATGAGGACTTGTCTATGATCGTTTCGCTGGCAGGGCTGATCATTGCATTGGCCATGGTGCTGAGCCTGATCGCGCAACTGCTCACCAGCCTGAACAACATCTTTCAGTTCTACTGAGGGCGAGGTGCGTATCCGTGGACATGCTCCAATGGATCGGGATCGGCGTGATGGGCGCCTTGTTGGTGCTGGTGCTACGCGACATGCGCCCGGAGATGGCGCTGGTGGTGTCCCTGGTCACAGGCGTGTTGATCCTGATTCCGCTGGTGTCAAAGCTGGCCGGGGTGATGTCGGTGATGAGCGATCTCGCAACTCGGGCGCAGATATCCGGGGGGTATCTGTACACCGTTGTCCGCGTTATCGGCATTGCCTATGTCGCCGAGTTTGGCGCCCAGATTTGTCGGGATGCCGGGGCGGGCAGCATTGCGGCTAAGGTGGAACTTGGTGGGAAACTGGTGATCTTGGCCATGGCGGCGCCTATCGTAACGGCGTTGGTCGATATGATCGTGGGGATACTACAATGAGGAAACGTAGGCGTTGGCGATACCATGCACTGATGGGCTGCGTGTTGTTCATACTCTGCGTTGGCTACGCAGGGGGTGCCTGGGCCGAAAACCCACTGCAGAACGAGATGGCGAAAACACTTCAGGGTATCGATTTTTCTGCCCTGGACCGGGCCATGGAGGATTTACTGGGACCTCAGAGCAGCTGGACCGGCAAGCAGCTGGTAGATGGATTTGCCAGTGGAAAGGCGGCTGTGGATGCCGGAACACTGCTTACACGGCTGCTTTCTATCTTTTTGCGTGCGTTGCACAGCAATGTGGGACTGGCCATCGCCATCCTGATTCCGGCTGTGCTGTGCAGCATCCTGGCGCAGATGAGGGCCTCCTTCGCGTCGGAAGGCGTGGCACAGGTTTGTCACTATGCGTGCTATCTGTTGGTATGCATTCCCATGCTATCGAATCTGGTCCAGCACATCGATGGTGCGCGGGGTAACATGGATGCAATCTATCGCAGCATGCAGGCGCTGTTTCCCATGCTACTGACACTCTTGGCTGCCGTGGGCGGAAGCGCATCGTCGGCCTTCTTTCAACCCGCTGTGATTGCGGCCAGCGGCACCATGACCACCCTGGTGCGGGATGTGACGCTGAATCTGGTGATCTGTTCGGCAGCGATGACGGTGCTGGATCACCTGTCGGATAACGTGCGGGTGGGCAAGTTGGCCAGTTTGTTGCGCACGGCGGCCACCTGGACGCTTGGGGTTTGCTTCACGGTGTTTATCGGGGTCATGATGGTACAAGGTATGGGGGCTGCCGCTGTGGACGGTGTCACCATTCGTACCGCCAAGTATGCCATCGACAACTTTGTGCCGGTGGTGGGGGGCATGTTTGCGGATACGGTGGATGCCCTGGTGGGCAGTTCACTGCTTGTAAAAAATGCGCTGGGAATGACCGGACTGATGATGCTGGTACTGTACCTGGCCGCGCCGCTGGCGAGCCTTTTGGCCACCGTGTTTGTCTATCGTCTGTGTGCCGCAGTACTGGAGCCGGTGGCCGATCCAAAGTTGGTGGCCTGCATCAGTGACTTTGCCAATGTATTGGTGATGGTGTTCATCACACTGTTATGTGTGGGGGCCATGTTCTTTTTGCTGGTGGCGCAGTTGCTGGTGGTTGGCAATCTGACTGTGATGTTGCGATGAGGAGGGAACGGATGCAGGTACTCTTTTCGCTGATCGTCAAGCTTTGTGCGCTAGTGATGATCGCCACCCTAGCCGACCTGCTCATGCCCGCAAGCGATATGCGGTAATTCACGCGTCTGGCATGCGGTATGCTGGTACTTCATATCATGGTGTCACAGGTGTTTGTACTGTTTGGCCGTGCCGCGCCGGATGTGGAGGCGGCCCAGTGGACGCAATTGTTGGGAGAGGTACAGTCGCTGCCCCAGCAAAAGGGCGAGGCAGCGGCACTGGATGCCTATCACCGACAGGCGCAGCAGTTGATCATCAACCGTTCCGGTAAGTTGGGGATTGTACCGGAGTCTGTGTCTATCGCATGGGACGGTGCCCAGCGGGTTCAGGCTGTGATTTTGCACATGCCGGAGGAAGCCGTCGCCGCATTGGGGCAAACGCAGTCGGCAAGCATGGCCGTTGCCGCCAGCGACCCGGAGGCCGTGCGTACAAGCATCGCCCAGATGCTGAATCTTCCAGCCTACGCAGTGCAGATCCAAAGGGGAGGTGAACGGCTGCCATGAAACTCAGCCTCATGAACGGTCGGCTTCAGGGGATCAAGTATCTGCGGTGGATCCTGTCGTTCATAGTGCTCTGCGTGATTGGCAGCGTGCTGACAAGCGGCAACATCCTGCCAACGCCGCAGCCGGAATCCAATCAGAGCGCCCTAGAGGCAAGACTGGCGCACGTGCTGTCCACGGTCAAGGGCGCCGGTGCGGTGGAGGTGATTGTACACACTGCCGATGCGCCGGTTTCGGTGCAGGCGGGGACATTCGGAGCGTCTGCCTCGGTCACAGAAAAGGTGCCTATCGGCGTCATCGTTGTGGCGGCGGGCGCGGAAGACCTGCAGGTTCGCCTGGCGCTGGCGCGGGCGGTGCAAACGTTGCTGGAGCTGCCGATCTCCGCTGTGGAAGTGCTGCCCAAGCAAACGGCCCAGGTTGGGGGACAATAAAGGAGGAATTATGATGCAACAAGTCACTAAGAGCCTGAAAAAGGGGATTAGCCGCCGTACCACAATCTTGATCACCCTGCTATGCCTATTGGTGGTATCCAGCTATGCCAATTACCGACTCGGCTTGGATCAGGCTGCAATCCAGACCGATCTCCCGGTGGTACGTGTACAGGGGGCGCCACCCGCATCGTCGCCCACACCGTAAACCACCCAGGATCCTTCTGCGCCGCAGAATAGTAGCTTTTCATCCTATCGCAACCAGCGAGGCGAGGCGCGTGCCCAAGAGATTCAGATGCTGGATCAGTTGATCGCAGACACAACGACCGGGGGCGATTCCCTAGAGCAGGCCCGCACGCAGAAGCTGGCCCTGGTGCGTAGCATGGAGCAGGAAACAGCACTGGAGGGATTGCTCAAGGCGCGCGGGTATGCGGACGCCTTGGTGTCGGCACGATCCGGCTCGGTAACGGTGGTGGTGCAACAGGACACACTGACCAGTGCTGAGGCAACGCAGATCATGGAACTGACCACCGTGGAGACCGGTGAGCCTGCTAGGAATATCAAAATTATTCCGACAAAATGATCGATGGATTTGTCAATTGGTCAATTGTCTGGTATACTAAGGCTTATCCGAGGAGGTGCGCAGTATGAATCAGGATTTGCCAATTCGTGTTGAAACAGTTGAAGAAAAGGGAACTATCACCTATGCCACCGAGGTGATTGCTACTATTGTTGGCGTGGCTACGACAGAAGTTGAGGGAATCTCCAGCATGGCCGGTGCGGCGACGATTTCCGAGAGGCTTGGCGGCAAGCCGAAGAACCTTTCCCGCGGCGTCAAGGTCGAAGTCGGCGCGGAAGAAGTGGCGGTCGATGTGTCGGTCATTGTGGACTACGGCATGCCGATTCAGGTTGTGGCCCGTAGCGTGCAAGAGAATATCCGTAAGTCGATCGAGACCATGACGGGTCTTCATGTGATTCATGTGGATGTGCATGTGTTGGGCGTGAGTTTCGAAAAGGAAAACAAGGAATTGGCCCAGGGTCAGGAGATGGCCCGATTGCAATCCGCCGGCGAAGAAGCTTTCCGGGCGCCTCGGCGGGATGAAGAGCCGGCGCAGCCCCAGGAAGTTGTGCCTGTCGAGCCAGAGAACGTTGCGACTGAAGCGGCGCCGGAGCCTGCAAAGAAGCCTGCGAAGGAAACCAAGCCGCCCAAGGCCGCCAAGGAGCCCGCCCCCAAGGGGGAGAAGCCTGCGCAGAAGGGTAGGCCGCCCAAGAAGCGTACCGCTGAACCCACAAATGCGGAGGAAGTCCCAACCGGCGCGGATGCGCCGCAAAACGATGCATAATCGCGTCGGATGACACAAACGGCGGTGGAATAGCCGCCTTTGTGTTTTCTTACGTCCGGGCAGCTTGGCAAGGAATACGAGCTGCGGAACAAAGGAGACATCAAAATGAAACATGCATTTTGGGATCGTGTGCTCATTATTCTGTGTACCATCCTGCTCTTAGGGTTGGCGGCACTAATGCTGGGCATGATTGTGGGCCTGATTCCTGTGGCGGCAGTGATCCAGCAGTTGAATGGGCTCTTGGAGAACCGCACCCTTCGGATTCTGTGCAGTGTGGCCGCCGTTGCGTTGGTCATTTTGGCGGCGCTGGCATTTTGCATTGTACTGCCGAGAAGAAAAGCGCGTTCCAGCAGCTTCGCCATCCAGGAAACCGAACATGGGGCGCTTAAGATTTCCGTCAAGGCGCTGGATCATTTGGTACAAAAGTGTGTGGCGCAACACCCGGAATTGACGGTGGTGTCCTCTGCGATCCATAGCGATGAGGAGACCGTTCATGTGGATCTGCGCTGCACGCTACAGTCCGACATCAATATCCCGCTGGCCATCTCTTCCCTGCAAAAGCAGATCAAGCAGTACGTGGAAGCGTGTTCCGGCGTGGAGGTCGATGCGGTGCGCGTGGTGGTGGAAGCTACCGTGGCGCCGGTTGCCGGTGTGCACTCACCCTTTGCCATCCCGGAGATGATGCAGCCGCAACTACCCAAGCTCATTGAGAGCAGTGCGCCGGCAGCGGTGCTGGAGCCTGCCCCCATTGCGGCAGAGGCCATCGTCGCATCGGGGCCGGAGGTATTGCCAGAAACGGAGGGGATCCGCGCCGCCGTTCCAGATCCGCTCTCTGACGAGCGGGTAGAGGCGGATGATCCGCTGACCCGTTGGGAGATGGAGCAGACGTCGGAAGCACAAGCGGATGACGATCACCATTCGGATGCGGGGGAATCCCACGCCGTCGTCACAGAGGAAGGGGAATGACCATGAAGGATTTCGTGGAGGCGTTTCGTAAGGCCATGGAACCAGGCACGACTCTAGCCATGCTGATCTATGGCGCACTGGGTCTGATCATTGCATTGCTGATGCTGCTGATCGGTTTCTGGAAGACCATGTTGGTGGTAGCATGTTGCTTGATTGGTTGCTTTATTGGCGGCGTACGGGATAAGAAGGAGTTTATCCGCTTGCTGCTCGCCCGGTTTTTTCGCCCCATGGAATAACGCGATCAACTTGTACAGAACGGAGCACATACTATGGCACGATTTACCGCGCGAGAGGCAGCAATGCAACTGCTGTATGCGCGCTTGATGGGCGGAGACGGTGGCGATGAAACACTGGCCAATCTGATCGCCTGCCCCTTGGAACAGGACGACTTGGCGTACATCCGCGATGTGACGGCGGGTGTTAGCGCATCCGCTTCGGAGCTGGATGCCCGCATCGGACAAAACGCGCGGGAATGGCCGGTTGCGCGCATGGCACGGGTGGATTTGACGATTATGCGTCTTGCCCTATACGAGATGCTGCATCGTGAGGATGTACCCTCCGCCGTCGCCATCAACGAGGCAGTAGAGCTATCCCGCCGTTTTTCCACGCCGGAAGCCGGAGCATTTATTAACGGCATTCTGGGTAGCGTGGGGCGCGAGCTGGAGCAGCAAAAATGAACTGTGTTTTGGGGCTGGATACCAGCTGCTACACAACATCGGTTGCTGCTGTGGATACGCGGGATGGCCATGTCTTAGCCACGTGTCGGGAGCTGCTAGCGGTGCCGACGCAAGCACGCGGCTTGCAGCAATCGCAAGCCGTGTTTTTCCATATTCGGGCGTTGCCTAAGCTCATGGCTGCGTGGCGAAAAGAGGTTCAAGAGGCAAACATCGTCGCGGTGTGCGCCTCCACAACGCCGCGTAGCGCACCGGACTCGTACATGCCAGTGTTTTGTGTGGGCGAGAGCGTAGGTCGGTCCCTGGCTAGCGCACTGCACGTTCCGTTTTATGGTACGGATCATCAGACTGGGCACCTGTACTCCGCCCGCGTGGGCACGTCCCTCGCGGCAAAGGAAGCTGTGCTGGCGCTGCATTTATCTGGAGGCACTACGGAACTGCTGCGAGCCGATGGCGCACAAATCGAGTGCATCGGTGGCACGGCGGATGTCAGTGCCGGGCAGTTGGTGGACCGGGTGGGGGTAGCGCTGGGATTGCCTTTTCCCTGCGGGCCTCATCTGGAAGCGCTGGCCATGGATGGACAAGCTAATCAGCG
>JAVBUS010000001.1:0-3548 GCA_031555125.1 Eubacteriales bacterium
GTGCAGTGCTGCGAGCATCTGAACCGCGCCCTGGTCATGGAGCGGGAGGAAGCCCTGCGCCGGGGGTTGGAGATCGTTTGCGCCGTGCCTCATCCCAAGGCGGGCGGGGCCTGTGCGGCCGCCATGTTCCGGCAACTGCGCCAGCCCGTGCTCACGGCCACGGTGTGGGCCGATGCGGGCATCGACGTGGGGGACACGCTCATCGGCATGCACTTGCGGCCGGTGGCGGTACCGGTTCGGCCGCCCTTTCAGCAGATCGGCATGGGGCATTTGGTGATGGCCTACAGCCGTCCGCGGCTTATCGGTGGGGAACGTGCCAGATATACCCTGGAATCTTCGGATGCCCCGGCACCACAAGATGTACGGTGAATGCTTGCATTGTGATACCATCTCTGGTAATATAAAAGGGTTGATAGCACCATAAGCGAAGGGGGAGTGCGGCATGCGGATTGTGGTGGATGCCATGGGCGGGGACGCCGGAACCGCCATCAATGTGCACGGCGCTCTGAGCGCATTGCGCGAATATAAGGATATGCAGATTACCCTGGTGGGACGCGAGGAGGACATCCGCGCACACCTGGGTGAGCATGGGGATGTGCGGGACCGCCTGACTATCCTGCATGCGCCGGACGTTATTGAAATGCACGACGCACCGGTGTTGGCGATCCGTCGTAAACCGCAGTCGTCCATCGTGATGGGCTTGATGCAGGTAAAAAACGGCCAGGCCGACGCCTTTGTATCGGCGGGATCCACCGGGGCGGTATTGGCCGGGGGCATGTTCAAGCTGGGCCGTGTGGAGGGGATCGAGCGCCCCGCCCTGGCCGCGCTCATGCCTATGCGTCGGCGCAACTCCTTGCTGGTGGACACTGGCGCCAACGTGGATTGCCAGCCGGAGTGGATGGTGCAGTTCGCCTTAATGGGATCTATCTACATGCGCAGGGTCCAGGGCGTGGCTATGCCCCAGGTGGCGCTGATCAATATCGGCGCGGAAGAGGAAAAGGGCAACGATGTGGCCAAGCGCGCCTACCAGCTGCTCAAGACACCGGGGCAGCCTTTCCACTTTATCGGCAATGCCGAGGCCAGGGAATTGCCCGAAGGTGTGGCCGATGTAATGGTGGCGGATGGATATGTGGGCAACGTAGTGCTCAAACTGATGGAAGGCGCCACCAAGTCCCTGCTCAGCATGGTCAAAGAAGGGCTGACCTCCTCCCTGCGGGGCAAAATCGCCGGATTGCTGGCTAAACCGGTGTTTGGCGGGCTAAAGGCGCGCATGAACCCCACGGAGGTGGGCGGAGCCCCCCTGTTGGGGGTGGAAGGTGTCATCATCAAAGCCCACGGGAACTCCAACGCCAGAGCGATATTCTGTGCCATCCGCCAAGCCCGCCTGATGGTGGAGAACCGCGTGGTAGACATTATCCGCGAGGAAGTACGCAATCTCGTGCCGATGCCTGCGGCGGAAGCGACAGCCGGGGATCCACAATAATCATACGGAATAATAGGAGGTAAGGACATGGTATTCGAAAAGGTCAAGGACATGGTGGTCAGGCAGCTCAAGGTCTCGCCGGACGCAGTTGTGCCGGAAGCCCGCTTGCTGGAGGATCTAAAGGCCGATTCCGCCAACGTCATGATGCTGGTGATGGATCTGGAGACCGCCTTTGACATTATGGTGGAAGACGATGCGCTGATGACGGTCAAGACCATTGGCGACTTGGTGACCTACATCGAGGGCAAGCAGTAAGGCATACAGATGAGGCAACTCATAGATGTAGGCATCAGCCCCTACAGGTGGATGGAACAACATCGGTTGTCCACCATATCCTGTAGGGGAAGGTGCCTGCATCCGTGCTTGTCCAGGAAGGGGAGGGAACCGCGGTGGATGCACCGGATATGGCGGCGGGGGAGGCCGTGGGTCTGGCAGGGCTGATGCAGACCCTGGGTTACCGGTTTCGGGACGAGGCCGCACTGCGTCAGGCGCTGACCCATCCGTCCTATGCGCTGCAGTGCGGCGACCGGGATAACCAGCGGCTGGAATACTTGGGGGATGCGGTGCTGCAGCTCTGTGTGACGCGCCGCTTGTACGATGCTTTTTCGGATCTGCAGGAAGGACAACTCAGCCGGCGGCGAGCGCTGCTGGTTTGCGAGGCTTCGCTGTGCGAGGCAGCGCGCAGATTTGCCCTGGGGCGGGCACTGCGGCTGGATCGTGGAGAGGAACTGACCGGCGGACGCGAAAAGCCATCGGTGTTGGCCGATGCCATGGAGGCGGTGATTGCCGCCGTGTACCTGGATGGCGGCATGGATGCCGCCGCCGCGTTGGTGGATCGGGTCATTGTGGACTACGATCGGGGCGAGATCCCGGTGGTGGATGCCAAAACCGCCCTGCAGGAGGCGGTGCAAGCCAGGGGTGAACCCACGCCCACCTACGCCATCGTCCACGAGGAGGGGCCACCCCACGCCCGGGTGTTCACCGCCCACGCCTTCATCGCCGAACGCGTCGTGGGCGAAGGCCGCGGCGCCAGCAAAAAACAAGCACAGCAACAAGCGGCCCAACAGGCCATCGACAATGGCGTGGGCATCGGCCAAATGGCGCACCCGAAGGAGTGAGACGCGCTTGCGACTGAAAAAGTTGGAGATCTACGGCTTCAAATCCTTTGCCGAGCGCACCGAGCTGGTGTTTAACCAGGGGATTACCGGCGTCGTAGGCCCAAATGGCAGCGGCAAATCCAATATCTCCGACGCGGTGCGCTGGGTGCTGGGGGAGCAGAACCCCCGCAGTCTCCGGGGCGGCAAGATGGAGGACATCATCTTCAATGGCACCGAGAAGCGCAAGCGACAGGGCTATTGCGAGGTGACGCTGACCTTTGATAACACCGATCAAGCACTGCGGGTGGACTATTCCGAGGTGGAGGTCACCCGCCGCGTATACCGTAGCGGGGAGAGCGAGTATGCCCTAAACCGCACCGCATGCCGCCTGAAGGACATCACGGAGTTGTTCCGGGATACCGGTATCGGCAAAGAGGGGTATTCTTTGATCGGCCAGGGCCGCATTGACGAGATTCTGTCGGTCAAGAGCGAGGACCGCCGCCAGGTGTTCGAGGAGGCGGCGGGCATCGTCACCTACAAATCCCGCAAAGAGGAAGCGGAGCGCCGCATGCACAACACCCGCCAGAACTTGGAGCGGGTGCAAGATATCATCGAAGAGCTGGGCAATCAGTTGGAGCCGTTGGCCATCCAGAGCGAGAACGCCCGCAAGTTTCTGACCCTGCGAGAGCAGCTGCGGGGCTTGGAGCTCAACGCATTCATCGTGCGTACCGACCGGATCAACGACCGGATCCAGAGCATCGGGCAGACCATCGAAGGACTGGCGGAGGCCATCGCCCAGGCAGAGGCGCGGGAGAAGGAAAGCACCGCCCGCCGGCAGCAGATCGAGGAGGCCATCAACGCCCAGGACCGCCTGGTCAACACCGCCCACGACCAGGTGCTGGCCCTGACCCGCGCCCTGGAGGCGCTGGAGGGCGAGAACAACGTGGTCCGTGCCGACATCACCCACA